>JAGVCD010000348.1 GCA_020059425.1 Chamaesiphon sp.
AAGTTCGATCGCCAGCATAACTGACTACACCAACAACGTTCTAATTGCTATTTAATATTTAAAATCCAAGTACCAGCATATCTAGCGATCGGAAAATTAGGGCTGCTACGATACTGGCAATCAAAATAGAATAGGCCACTGTTATCTGGATTGCGGACATTGCCCAGCACAATATTGATATCGCTTTTGGTTTGCAGACGTTCTTTCAGGTCAATTTGCAGATTGCGCTTTTCTTTTTGCCACTTAACGCCAGCGATCAACATTGATTGCCCCCCAGCGCTGACGGTAATTTGTTTTTCATCAAATACCCCATTGTAGTTTTCGGGATAGAGAATATTGAGCTGGACTGCGCCCAGAGGCATTTTTTGGCCAGATAATACCAGGCGATAGCTATCGGTGATCGATCGCTTGCCAAAATCGAGGCTGTAACTCAGTTGGTTTTTGGGTTCGACCCCACTAAACAGTGTGAACTCTGCTCTACTGGGCTGGGTGAAAGTAGCACAGCTGACCACAGCCAGCACTGGCAGTACCCGACGGAGTAAAGACTTGTTAACCAACATAGTTGTGTTCTCTTAATGACGAAGTGATGGTGATCAATGTACTATTTTTTGGGGCTAGGCGCTAGCCGTACGACACAACTGCACCGCAGGAGGACAAGGTAATAATTCTGTCTGGGCAAATCGTTGATAGCTAAAATTAGCTAGCAGATGCTGATTACCCTTTGCCTCCGCCGTAGTCAACAGATCCGCAATTAGTTGAGCGGTGGCCGGAGCCAGCAAAATGCCATTACGATAATGACCAGTCGCTAAAGTCAGATTAAAGTAGGGGCTAGCCCCTAAAATGGGTTGTTCATCGCTGGTAGCAGGGCGAAACCCCCACCATTGCTCTTGGATAGGATAGGCCGCTAATTGTGGACAGAGACGGGTAGCTTTCGCCATTAGTCCCTCGACTCCCACACTCGTATTATCTGGCTGGAAACCCACATCTTCACTGGTCGCGCCAATTACAATCCGGCCATCACGGCGGGGGACGATATAGATCTCTTCGCCAAACAGCACAGTTTCGAGGGGCAATTTGTGAATATCGGGTACTTGCAAAGCGATTAATTGACCCTTACGGGGCACAACGGGGATGGGGAGTAATTGCTGTGACCAAGCACCAGTAGCCAGAATATAATGATCAGCTTGAAAATTGCCTTGATTAGTGGCTAGCTGGTCGATCGACTGTCCTGTCCGTTCCAAAGCTTGCACTTCGATATCGGTGATAATTTCGATGTTGGCCAGCTGGGCGGCGGCTTGCAAGGCTTGATACAATGCTCGGTTATCTACCTGGCCATCAGCGGCCAACCAAAAACCCCCAGAAACTTCGGAGCTTAACTTGGCATGAGGGAGATGAGTTTGCAAGCGATCAATCGTTTGCCAATCTGGTCTATTTAACCCATCCAATTGCTGATAACGAGGAGCCAAAATGCCGCATTCCCAATAGCCAGTATCTAGTCCGGTCAAAGCTGACAAATTGGTTGTCCAGTCCTGATACAAACTGCGACTCCACAGGCATAGATCTAACAGCGCACTAGGTGGAATCTCTTCGGCTTGGGGAGCCAACATCCCCGCCGCTGCCCAGGCTGCTGCTTCCGTATTGCTTCTAGTTAAAACTTGGACATTCAGACCGCGCCAGTAAAGTTCTAAGGCGATCGACAGGCCAATAATGCCACCACCAATCACAATTATTTCTGCGGGCTTGCTCATGACTCACTGATCCACAACCAGTCATCATCATAGCAATCAGGGGCGATCCGGTGTGGACAACCCCCGATTTCTAAAAAATCCAACCACATATACCTAGTGTTGATACTCCAATTCAGGCACTAACAAGTTGGTCTCGACGGTAGGACTGTTGAGAATGTTGACTTCCCAACTTCCTTGATCTAGATCATCTACTTGCAAGCGAATACAGGGAATGCGATCAGACAAGATCGAGCTAGCCATCTTGCCAGTGTGGATTTCTAAATAGGCATTCATCGGTGCTTCAAAAATCAGGCGTTGACCCGGAAAAGCCACGCGCTCAAAGTACCAGTTATCAATATTAGTAATTCTGACAATTTCTACCTGACTACTGTTATTGGTATAGCAGCAAAAAATTGGGTCGGAGCGATCCGACGGAATAGGATCTAAAATCTGGGACATGTTATTGGGGGTTAGACGTACCCCATTTATAAAAAGTAATTGAAGACTAAACTATCACTACCTTGATCCCCAGGCTGTAACCATCACTACCGTCGCGAACAGCTTCGCCGCCCCAGAGCCTACCAAATCAGAGCTGAGCCCAAAATACCTCACTAAAAAGCCCCTAAGTTCGACGATTTTGTGTAACTTTATATAAAGATGATTAAAATTTCTTTGTAACTTACCACTTAACACAAATTACTATCTATAACCATCATGGCAGAACGCATTCTCTACTGTCGCCTTCCTTGCAATCCGATCTTTCCCATCGGGGTTGTATATCTAGCGGATCACATCAACAAGCAGTTTCCTGCTGTTGAACAACGGATTTTCGATCTGGGTGCAGTACCACCCCTAGATTATGGGGCGGCCATGGATGTGGCGATCGATGAATTCCAGCCAGATTTATTAGTATATTCCTGGCGAGATATCCAAATTTATGCCCCAGTTGGTGGCAGAGGAGGAAATCCGCTCCAGAATTCCTTTGAAGTATTTTACGATCGCAATCCACTCAAAAAATTACGCGGTGCTTTGGGTGGCGCTCGGATGCTCAAGAGCCACTATACTGAGCTGTGGCGGAATATGCATCTGATTAAACGCGGCCTAAAACGAGCACAAAAATATCATCCAGACGCTAAATTAGTGGTCGGTGGTGGTGCAGTCAGTGTTTTCTATGAGCAGTTGGCCAAGAGTTTGCCGCAGGGATCGATCGTCTCGATCGGTGAAGGTGAAGCGTTGTTAGAGAAAATTGTCAGAAATGAAGACCTTGCTGCCGAACGTTGCTACATTGTGGGCGAAGCACCTCGCAAAGGATTGGTGCATGAACCGCCTGCGGCGATCGAGAAGACGGCCTGTAATTACAATTATATTGAGACAATTTGGCCAGAATTTAGTTATTACCTCCAAGATCAAGATTTTTATGTTGGGGTGCAGACCAAACGGGGTTGTCCGCACAACTGCTGCTACTGCGTCTATACCGTAATTGAAGGCAAGCAAGTCCGGATCAATCCGGCGGATGAAGTAGTCGCCGAGATGCGCCAACTATATGATCGGGGTATTCGGAATTTTTGGTTTACCGATGCTCAGTTTATCCCGGCGCGTAAATATATGGATGATGCGATCGAGCTATTACAAAAAATCATCGCCAGTGGGATGACCGATATTCAATGGGCTGCTTATATTCGCGCTGATAATCTTACACCCGAACTGTGTGATTTGATGGTCAAAACGGGCATGAATTATTTTGAAATTGGCATCACTAGCGGCTCTCAAGAACTCGTGCGCAAAATGCGGATGGGCTACAATCTCCGCACCGTCTTACAAAACTGCCGTGATCTTAAAGCAGCAGGGTTTGAAGATATGGTGTCAATTAATTACTCTTTTAATGTCATTGATGAAAGTTTTGAAACTATTCGCCAAACGATCGCCTATCATCGCGAAATGGAGAAGATTTTTGGCGCCGATAAAGTTGAGCCAGCCATCTTCTTTATTGGTTTACAACCGCACACCCATTTAGAAGAATATGCTTTCAAAAATAATGTGATTAAACCTGGCTATAACCCAATGAGTCACATGCCCTGGGTGGCCAAAAAACTACTCTGGAATCCAGAACCATTAGGCTCTTTCTTTGGTGAAGTTTGTTTGCAAGCTTTCCGGGATAATCCTAATGATTTTGGTCGAGAGGTAATGAATATTCTGGAAGCAAAATTGGGTAAATCTAAGCTAGAAGAAGCTTTGACAGCTCCAGTGGTGACTAAAGAATTAGTCTCAGCAGCTAAGTAGTTGGGTCAGGCGCGATAGCATGATTAGGAAGCGATTCCGCGCAGTTTGCAGGTATTTTCCACCAAGCTGTGCGCGAATTTTTCAAAACGCAAGGCTAGTTTCGGGTCTTTAATTTGACCTCGATCGTCAAAAGCCTGCCAAGCCCGACCCACTGCAATCTGTTCTGGGATAACCCAACCATGTACCCAGCGCATAATCAAGCGTAAATCGTTGAGAGCATTGCTGTTGGCCTCGCCACCTAAAACACTAATTGCACCCATCACCTTACCATCGAGTTGGTCAAAACTCATTAGGTCTAGGGCATTTTTTATTACCCCGCTAATGCTGCCATGATACTCTGGGCTGGCTAAAATTAAACCATCAGCCTCGGCGACAGTGCCTTGCAACTTCTCCACATCTGGGTAATCAGGATACACCTCAGAGCCATTACAAAAAGGCAAATTCATGGTGCGTAAATCTAAAATCTCTACGGTTGCACCCAAAGCTGTAACTTGCTCAGCAGCTACTTGTAAAGCCTGATAGGTATAGGAGTCTGATCGCAAGCTGCCGCCAATACCGACTATTTTGACAAGTTGATGGTTATTCAAGCGATCCACCTCTGATTTCATAATTTGGTTAATATCAATAAATCTTTTCTCACACTTCTACTATAGCGATGAATAATGATCGATCGCCAATGTCAAAGTTTAAGCAATTCCGACATCAAGTGGGTTAGAGTAAGAATACATCCATAGACAACTCACGATAATTAGACCTTATATGTCTACGCAGTTCGATCCCAATATTCATTCCCGACGACCCACCTCCGAAGTTCATGCTTTGCAGAGCATCTTGCAGCGACTTAATCAAAAATTACAACGCGATGAACTAGTCCAAAGTACCACCGACAACCTGCGCAGCTTCCTGGCGGTCGATCGGGTGGTTCTCTACTATTTCTATAAACAGTGGGAAGGCCAAGTAACTTGTGAGGCTCTTAGTAAACCTGAACTTTCGATTATTGGATGTACCGGTCCAGACCAATGTTTTAACGATGAGTATGCAGCCATGTATTTAGATGGGCGAGTGCGATCGATCGCCGATATCGAAACCGAGCCAATTCAACCCTGCCACCGCGATTTTTTGCGTTATCTCCAAGTCCGCGCCAATTTAGTAGTCCCCATTTTGACTGACAAGGGTCTATGGGGCTTGTTAGTTGCTCACCATTGTCAAAGTCCTCGATCGTGGTCAGAAAAAGAAATTGAACGGATGAAAGAAGGCGCTTTGATCCTGGCCACTGCGCCGTCCATTACAGAAAAATAGCTAATCGCCGTTTACTTGATAACTATTTAGCTACAAATGGTTGAAACTTGCCACCTAAGCCTTCCACTAATGCTTGAGTATTAGCTACGAGCATTTTTTGATATGTTTCGCCACCACTACCTGGTTCTCCTAAGCCATCAGCAAATAGTGGTTTAGAAGAAACCTTAACTTTAGCTTCTTTAGCTACTTGCTCTAATATTTTGGAGCTAGCTACAACTTCACCAAAAACTGTAGGTACACTAGTTTTTTTCACTTCGTCTACCAATTTCTTGATACCCACCGGGGTTGGTTTTTCTTCGGTGCTGAGACCTTGCAATGCGCCTTCGACTGGAATCTTATAGGCATCGGCATAGTAGCCCAAAGCATCGTGAGT
>JAGVCD010000120.1 GCA_020059425.1 Chamaesiphon sp.
AAGAGGGTCTTATAAGTGGTTACCGAAACCTCTACCCCTCTCCCCAAATCGCGCATCTGCTGTTCTAATTGGGGTAGTCTTTGAATTCTTTGACTATAGCCAGCAGCAACAGACTTCAATGATTCGAGTTTTTTCTCCAAACTACTTTTCTCAGCAACTGCTTTGGCATAATCAGCAATCATGGACTCTTGGATCCCTTTAGATTGCAAATCTACGATTTGACTTTGGTTGCGACCACCAATCAAAGTTCCTTTGATGCGCTTTTGCAAATCGTTCTTCAGAGCCTGTTCTTTGGCTTGCAGATCTTGAACGTTGGGACTATTCTCGGTGAAGCGGGCACGCTCTTCTACCAATTTTTTCTGGACTGCTTGTAGAGACACTAACGAATCTCTCACCCCAGGTGTTTCACTAACTAAGCCAATCCGAGTATTAGTTTGAACATCGTTGCCCAAAACCGCTTTCATTTCGTTGACGCGGGCAGTCTCAGCAGATAATTCGCCACCAGTTGTTGTAATTTCTTTACTTAGATCTGTAAAGATTTCCACTGATTTAGTCGCCTCAGCGGCAAGGTCTACTACTCCTTCCTTCTCTCTGAATAACCTCAGGTCATTCTCGGCTTTTCTCACCTTTGCTTCTACTTCTGGCAGCTGTTGCTCTACAAAAGACCGGGCGGCTCTGGTATCCGATCGCTGAGCATTTAAGTCTCTTTGTACATACAGCGATATGACCTTATTGACCACCTGCTGATTGATTTCTCGGTTAGGGCCTTGATAAGAAACCTCTAGTATCTCAGTTCCTTTGAGGTTAGTCACCCTAAAATTAGTAGCGAATTGCTCCGCTGTCATCGGTTCGCCTTTACGGTCTTTGAGCTGGAGAGAATTAATTGTATCTTGAATAATGGGCAAGGACTTAACAACTTCTGCCTGCGTACTCATTGGATTATTCAGAGCACTATCAGCACCACTAGTCAAATTCTCTATTTTGGACAATCCTTCCAATAAACCAGAAGACTTGGTAGACTTCTTGATCTGTACTTGCGCCTTAGACTGATAATTCGGTGGTTGCCGAATAGCATATATGGTTACAAGTAAGGTGGTAAGAGCCAATACTAGCGATGCTGGTAACCAACGTCTTCGCAGGATCAAGCTATATCGTAGGATTTCTTCCATGGGTAGATCAGAATTGGGGTAGTTTGAAATTAATTATTGTGAAGATTTATCTGGAATCCCCATTACAACGAATTCCATGCCATTCTCCACTCTTAATTATATCTAAAGACTTTGCTAATTGACATCCTGTATGTGGCTGATCAATCAATTTAGTAAAAAAATCTAGTATCGATTCGTCAAAATGCTTTAGCCAAACTGCTCATAACTGTGTTTTTTTGTTAATTTCTTGCAGAGAAAAAACTTTCAGACTGGATGATGATCGGAAGATATATTTGACTCAATTCTTCACAAAATTATAACAAGGCTTAATTAAATGACTGGTGATAATCAAACTCCTTTACTCTTACGTGCTGCTCGGGGCGAAACTGTCGAACGCACTCCTGTGTGGATGATGCGTCAAGCTGGCCGCTATATGAAAGTCTATCGGGATTTGCGCGAGAAGTATCCTTCGTTTCGGGACAGATCCGAAATTCCAGAAGTAGCGATCGAAGTATCTTTACAACCTTGGAAAGCATTCCAGCCAGATGGCGTAATTCTATTTTCAGATATTGTTACTCCTCTCCCAGGTTTGGGGATTGATATGGATATCGCTGAAGGTAAAGGGCCGATTATTCACGCACCATTGCGCACTGCTGCTCAAATTGATGCCTTGCATCCCCTCGAACCAGCGGAAACGATGCCATTTATTCAGACAATTCTGAAGTCTTTACGGCAAGAAGTGGGCAATAAAGCTACTGTATTGGGCTTTGTGGGCGCACCTTGGACGCTGGCTGCTTATGCGGTCGAAGGAAAAGGATCAAAGAACTACGAAATCATTAAAGGGATGGCTTTTACCGAACCAGCTCTATTGCACAAGTTACTGTCAAAAATTGCTGATGCGATCGCCATCTATGTTCGTTATCAAATTGACAGCGGCGCTCAAGTAGTTCAAATGTTCGATTCCTGGGCTGGTTATCTCAGCCCTCAGGACTATGCAGTTTTTGCATTACCCTACCAACAACAGGTCTTTAAACAAGTTAAAGAAACCCACCCCGATACGCCACTGATTTTGTTAGTGACTGGTAGCAGTGGCATTTTAGAAATGATGGGTCAATCGGGTTGTGATATGGTCAGCCTAGATTGGACGGTGGATATGGCAGTTGGCCGTCAACGCATTGGCGCACACATTGGCGCGCAAGGGAATATGGATCCCTGCGCCCTGTATGGACCACAAAGTTTTATCCAAGAACGGATTCTGGAAACTATGCGGAAGGCCGGTAGCCATAAACATATTATGAATTTAGGTCATGGGGTGTTACCGACAACTCCCGAAGATAATGTGCGGTTCTTCTTTGAAACTGCCAAAAATGCCCAGGCTCTGATGGGTTAGATTATCAAGAAGTCGAAATTAAGGGTGGTGAGTGGAGCGCAACCCACTACCCTTAAAATGTTGGTACTGTCTTCTTTTTTTTGCTATGCGTATTCTGGTTACTGGGGCGAGCGGCGGTGTTGGTCATTACATAAGTGAGATATTCATCAATAACACCGACCACGAGTTGTTTTTGCTGATGCGCAATCCAACTAAGTTTAAGCTTGATCCTCAAGTCCGAGCCGGAGTAAACATTGTCACTGCTGATATGAAGCAGATTGGTGATCAGGCCGATCTGTTGAAGACGATCGATGTGGCAATTTTGACGGCAGCTAGTTGGGGTGGCCAAGATGCCTTTGATGTGAATTATACCAAGACCCATGAGTTAATCAGCTTGCTGAATCCCCAGGTTTGCCAGCAGGTCATTTATTTTTCGACGGCGAGTGTTTTGAATCGCCAGAATCAGATATTGCCAGAAGCTGGTCAAATTGGTACCGACTATATCAAGTCCAAGCATCAATGTCTTTCGACTTTAGGAGAGTTGCCGATCGCAGATCGCATCACCACGGTATTTCCGACCTTGGTATTGGGTGGTGATGAGAATAAGCCTTATTCTTTTCTGTCTGCCGACCTACCAGATGTGACCAAATATGCCAGCTTGCTGCGCTGGATTAAGGCCGAAGGCAGTTTTCATTTTATTCATGGTCAAGATATTGCTACTATCGTGCGTTATTTGGTGGAGCATCCGGAGGTGGCCGACCAGTACGATCGGAAGGTGGTGATGGGCAATCAGCGAGTGATGGTGGAGCAGGGGATTCAAGAAATTTGCGCTTATTTGGGTAAGCCGGTGATTTTTCAGGTGCCTCTATCGATCGCCCTGATCAATTTGGTAATTAAATTGTTCAGAATTCAAATGGCGGAGTGGGATTATTTTTGTTTGCAAAACCGCCACGAAATTCATGAGCCGATCGTTAGTCCGGCTACCTTTGGTCTGCCGGTCTATGCCGCCACCCTCAGCGATGTACTGAGTACTAGAGGAATCCCGAAAGTATCTTAGCCCTCGCGAATCAGTTGTAGCAGATCGTTGGTAGAGATCTTGCCACTCATCTCCGTACCTTCAAGCAAACTATTCGCCAGGTCTCGTTTGTGTTGGTGCAAGTCTACTATCTTGTCTTCAATCGTCCCCTTGGCTACCAAACGATAAATGGTGACTGGCCGCAGTTGACCAATCCGATGCGCTCGATCGGACGCTTGATCTTCCACCGCTGGGTTCCACCAGGGATCTAAGTGAATTACATAGTCGGCGGCAGTAAGGTTTAAGCCCGTCCCACCAGCCTTCAAACTAATTAGGAACACGTCACCTTCGCCAGCTTGGAAAGCATCCACCCGCTTTTTACGCTCCTTGGCCGGAGTACTACCATCTAAGTATTGATAGGAAATTTGGCGTTCTTCCAAATACTTTTTCACAATCTGTAGGTGATCAACAAACTGGCTAAAAACTAGTGCCTTATGGCCGTTATCCAACAGCTCGGTCACGGTTTCGCCAAATAACTCTAGCTTGGAGCTAGCCAGATTCACCCCTGGTTTAACTAATTGGGCATTGCAACAGGCGCGGCGCAGACGCATCAATTCAGCCAGTACTTGCAAATGTTTCTGGCCAGCGTTGGCATCACTGTTAGTGAGCTTTTCGATCGCTTCCCGGCGCAGGGCTTCATAAAAGAGCTGTTCTTCTTTGCTGAGCTGGACATGCAGTAGAATTTCGGTACGAGATGGCAATTCGGCGAGTACCTGAGTTTTGGTACGGCGCAAAATGAACGGCTGAATTAGTTTTTTGAGCCTAGCTCGGGCTAATTTGTCTTGATTACGTTCGATCGCATTGGCAAA
>JAGVCD010000298.1 GCA_020059425.1 Chamaesiphon sp.
ACTGCATCATTCAGTTTGTGAGCATAGGCTACCAATCCATTGGTCAGTACGCCGCCAGGTGGCCGGAAATAGTTGGTTTTGACGTTTAAGGTTTCTAAAATAATTTTGTTAGTATCATCGATTTCCCGTTGGGCTACGAGCGCCGACATTTTGTGATACCAGTGATGAACTGTATGATTGGCAATCTCATGCCCACCGCCCAGAACTTTTTTGCCAATTTCTGGAAAAGACTTGAGCGGCTGACCAATCATAAAAAATGTAGCTTTCACATCTTCTTTTTTGAGGGTTGCCAAAATATCTTCGGTGGTTACAGGCCAAGGTCCGTCATCAAAGGTGAGCGCAATTACTTTCTGTTCGGTGGGGACACTAGCTAAGGTGGCCGCTTTGTAACTATTCGGTACCTCAAATTCGATCGGAATGCTGTCTAAGACTTTTTGATTGACACCAATAGAATCGGCGATCCCTAGGCTGGCCAATGCTGTTTGTGCACTATTGCCCATGAATTGGCTAACACCAAAGAATATCCCCAGAACTGCGGCTAGTGCTGCCACGGCTAACCCGGTAAAGAATAATTTTTTCCGGGACGCAGCAGATAGCTTCCGACTTTTTTTGTACATGTGATATGATTTACTAGTAAAGTATATTAGAGTAGATAGCCCTGCTGTATATCAACAAATCACTAGTTTGGATATTTTTCGAGAATCTCATAATTTGCCAGACCAAATTATTATGCCCTAAAACCAAGGAATTATACCTAGTGGATTTGGCGGTACTAGTTATGCTGATGGATAAGGTATTATTAGCTTTTTTGTCTGTAGGTTGAGCAAGCTATAATACTAAATGAATAGATGCAAAGACTCTTGGTCAGGTATGAAAACTGTTGCAGCCTAAATAAATTGCAACTTTTTTGGCCAGGTCTTGGGTATGCTTAAAGCTGTGCAGTTTGATTTTATATTTGTTGTCCTATGTCACCCAAATCTACCTCGTCCGCCTTTTCGATGGATGACTTTGCTAAGGCTTTAGAAGCCGAGACCGTCAGCTTTGAAAAAGGCACTGTCATTAAAGGTAAAGTGTTTAGCCATGATACGAATGGGGCATACATAGACATCAAAGGAAAATCTTTGGCTTTTGTGTCGATCGAAGATGTCGGTTCTGATTTGGACACATTGCTGCCGATCGGTGAAGATTTTGATTTTTTGGTAGCGCGGGAACAGGATGCTGATGGCCAAGTGACTCTTTCGCGGCGGCAACTGCAAGTCAAGTATGCCTGGGATAAGGTGGCCGATATTGAAGAGGCCAAAGAGTCTATCACTGTTAAAGTTACTGGTGTGAACAAAGGCGGGGTCACGGTCGATTTCCAAGGTCTGCGGGGCTTTATCCCTAAATCGCAGCTGTCCGAGCGAGATTTAAATTCTTTGGTGGGGAGCAATGTCACGGCTGTAATTATTGAAGCCGATCAAGAACGTAATAAGTTTGTATTGTCTCAACGACAGGCTAGTCGCAGCGAAAACTTTAGTAGGCTGCAATTAGGTCAGTTAATTTCTGGTCAGGTAGTGAGCCTTAAACCTTTTGGGGCGTTTGTAGATTTTGATGGTACGACTGGTTTGCTGCATATTAAGCAAATTAGCCAAGAATATATACCAGACTTGAATGCGGTGTTCTCGATCGGACAAGAACTAAAAGCATTAATCATTAACTTGGATGAAGGATCGGGCAAGATTGCGCTCTCAACACGGGTACTAGAAAATAAGCCTGGTGAAATGATCAATGATCAAGCTGAGGTAATGAATTCGGCTGATGCCCGTGCGCCGCGTGCTGCGCAGAAGCTTTTTGGTGGTGGTACTGAGGCTTAGGGTTATTTTTGCTCCACTAAACTTAAAGGAAAATCTTGTCAAATTCGTTTTTCAGCAGACTATGATCGAATTACTCCTCCAGAATTTGTGTGAGTTTTAGTGGGTGACTGATCGACAGAGCTGATTTAGTCATTGGTAGTATCGGCATCCAAACCCAAGAAATTATTCATTTCCTTGATCATCAGTCGATCGTGATAGCGCCAGGAGCGTGATGAATATTTTTCGCTGAGCGGTTGAGTACTTCTATCATTAGTCTTCAGCACCAAACGATGTGGCATCTCTGCGGCTGATCCAGCGACATACACTTGTTTTTTTATTTCTAATTCAACCTTGTTGATGTGATTGATGGCCAATCGATCGATCCGCCGACCTTTCCAACTCCAGTGATGGACCTGACACTCATTTTGATCTTTGTTGAATTTGACGATAGCCAAACCGCCAAACAAAAAGAAAGCCAAACAAGTTAATCCAGCAGCACCGGACATAAAATATGCAAAGTTCAAGCCACCATCAGCAACTTTAAAAGCACTAGCCGTAGGCGATTCCAAAAATGCAGCCAGTTGGCTGGCGATTTGGTCTCTTTCGGCGGCATCGCCAGATAGAGTCACAGGCAATATTTTACCATCTTTAGTAATGAGCAGAACTCTAGTTGAAGAATTTTCCTCATCACTGTCGCTAGCCTCTAGGTCAACTTTTTGGATGGTATTCAAGGAAATTGATCGGCTCTCACTGGTGAAAAAGCCATTACTTTCTAGCTGACACTGACCAAGGAGAGGTGTCGCCCGATAACAAGACAGCTTGGTTTCTTGGCCGTAAAGCATGGCTATGGTAAAGCCTGTCAGAATTGCCCCGAGAGGAATCCAGGCAGAAGGCCAATTATTTTGCCAGAGAGTCAGAGTGCGATCGGTCTTTTTGAAAATTTGCATAATTAAAGCCTATCCGTTGTTTCAACTGGATATTTCAAATAATGCTGAGAGTACAACATTGGAGTACAAAAAACCATCTGGGTCACTGAGGCGCAGACTCCCCTGTATTGGTATCCCGACTGTGGGTTGATCGACAATTATCCAAGCGGGAGCATAACGTTGAATTTTTGACCAAGCTGCTTGCCATAACTCCAGGCCAAATTCGGCAATTAATGGCTGAAGCTCTAAACCACTAGCTAACCGCAAGCCAAGCATCAGGGTATCCAAAAAGCGCTCAGTTTGGTCGAGCAATTCGGGTTCATAACGACAACCCGCTTCTACCCATTTAAAATAATCTTGGGTGTAGCGGGGGCGAGTGAAACGAGTACCGGCTAAATAGCTGGCAGCACCCATGCCAAAGGCATAGTAGGACTGGTTCTTCCAATAGACTTGGTTGTGACGACAGGCTAAATCTGGTTGAGCATAGTTAGAAATTTCGTAATGCTGGTAGCCCGCTGTAGTTAAAATTTGCTGAGCAGTGCGATACATATCGGCAGTGATGGTATCGCTGGGAAGAGGATACTCGCTGGGTTGATATTGTTTGGCAAAGGGAGTTTGGGCTTCGACTATCAAGTCGTAAACAGAAATGTGGGTAGGTTGGGAGGCGATCGATCTCTCCAATGATTCCAGCCACATACTCATGGTTTGATCTGGTAAACCGGAGATTAAATCGAGGCTCCAGTTCTGGATGGTGGATTGATGGATGAGATCTATTGATCTTTCAATATC
>JAGVCD010000303.1 GCA_020059425.1 Chamaesiphon sp.
CGTCGTTGGCTGAGCTGACAGGCAAGTTGCCATTTTGGCCTTTGGCGCCATAAAGTCCTAGTAAGCGCTGACCGCGATCGGGTTGGATTTTGGCAGCGGTAGCTAATAATTTGCTGGTAGCTTGGGGGCCTCTTTCTAAAAAAGTATAGCCATAGATGTTGTCATTGGGTTTCGCTTTTAATGTTTGATAAGTCTGGTCGCTGATATAGGTGAAATCTGGCTCCACACCTACTGGTAACGGAGTCTTGATATTGGCGAGAGGATGACCACCCCCGAGTAAAACAGTGGGCTGATAAGTCCGTAATTCCTGCTGCAAAATGTTATCGAGTGGCAAGGCTTTGGGCGAGTTGACATCGTATTTGGTGCGCCGATTGACGTTGGCTGCTGCAGCTCCGGGGGTGGCGTGATCGATCGGTACTGATGTCACTAGCCCGGTGGATTTACCCTGATCAGTAGCGGTTTTGAGGATGCTTTCTAGTGCTTTTTCCTGAATATCGACTCCGATCGCATTGTTGTAGCTCTTCACGCCAGTGTAGAGCGTCGTGGCGGTATTGGCCGAGTCGGGATAACTATGTTTGATGTATTCTTTGTCGCTGCCCGGTGTCCAAGGATTGTTGCCACCCCTTTGAGGATCGTAGCCCACTAAGTTTCCAGCGGCCTCGGTGGCACTTACTCCACCATTGGGCTTGGTGCCAGGATTGAAACTGGGATTAAAGCGAAAATTTGGCCTGACTGGACTTTTGTTGGTTTCTACTTGGGAATCATCTAGAGCGCTTAGATCGTTACTATATAAGCCATCAGCTCCTAATACCGTGGTTCCGTAGGTGGTGGCTAAGGCATAGCCCTTCAGCTTTTGCATATTCAGACCAAAGCCTTTTTCTTTGGTGTAAAAATCTTGCAGAGTAGTGCCTTTTTTTCCATTTTTGATGAGGTTGGCGATCGCTGCGGCTCTGGTCATCTCCCATCCCATGCCATCCCCAATCATGATGATGGTATTGCTGGGCAGGCTGGATGTCTTTTTCATCCAAGCGAATGGCTGGCTACAGCCTGTGATAATCAGTAGTGATACGCAGAATATTATGGTCAAGCGATGACTAGATTTAATCGATCGCCATACTTCTTTGTATCGTTTGATGAGATTTTTAATCATTGATTTTTTGTGTCCGTATATTTTATAAAAAAAACACTACTCAGTTGTGCTCTGAATAGTGCTGACAGCCAAAATTTAATATCTAAATATTTATTAGAGTCTCACCTGTTGATTCTTTGGCTAACATGTTTTTGAGCTAGAAATTGATCGATCAATTGCTACCAAACAACTAATTGGCCATGGCCACTGTTGATTTTACTGGGTGAAGCACGTTGTGTTGGGGTGCTGCAATCACCATATGACGATTATGATCAAACTTGATTTTGCCGCTGCCTTGCAACTTTCCGAGTATCCGCGTAACAGTGACTCTGGTAGTGCCGACGGTACTGGCTAGCTGTTGGTGAGTTAAACGAGCAGTGAGGCGTATGCCGTCGGCTACCGGTTCTCCAATTTCTTTACCCAATAGTAGCAAGAAGCGATAGATACGTTCTTGAATATGCCGACTTCCTAAAATTGATTGGATAGCTTCCGATTGCTGGAGGCGTTGATCAAGTCCTCTTAATATCAATCGATTTAAGTCAAAATACTGATCGATTTCGGCGGCTGTAAAGCGCAGCAGGCTCACATTGGTTAGCGCTGTCGCAATGTACGGCTCCACAGCTGTGAGTGGTAGTCCAAATGGCATCGATGAAGAAGCTAAAGCTAACAAGATGCTATCACCCTCGTCGTCGAGAGTAGAGATCCGCACAATGCCTTGCTGTACCAACAATATATCTTTCTGGAAGAGAGGAATTTCTTTGCCTTTTTGATAATTCAAAAAATTTTTATGCTGATAAAGCTCTTCTAGCTGTCGCTCAGCATAAGGAAACCGGAAAACTTCTGGACGGGGAAGATTTAAAAGCATAGCAAATGCCTGCTGGCTAGCAATACCAATACCTTAGAGGTCTAAATCAAAGAGAAGGTAATCTTTAGGTTAGGGTTTGGTTAAGAGGTATACAGAGGTGTGTTAAATCGTGGTACAAGCAAGCATGGGGGTATCATTCCTCATTTTATATTCAATAATATTTGCCGTTTCGGTAGCTTTATGACGAGGATCAGTTCTACTTTTCAGCAAATTTCTATTGCTAAAAAATGTGTTTTGGTAGTGGAAGACGAAACTGCAATTCGTGATTCGGTCAGTCAGTTTTTGATTAGTGAAGGCTACAATGTGCTGACTGCCAGTAATGGCCATGAAGCGATCGACATTATTGGTCAAATGATTACTGACCGCGAAGCTGATAAAGTATCGATCGATCTGATTATTCTTGATGTGATGTTGCCGGGGATTAATGGCTTAGATCTGTGCCAATTTATTCGCAAGCAGGGCAGTATTGTACCCATTTTGATGCTGAGCGCGCGGGGTAGTGAGGCCGATCGGGTGGCGGGTTTAGAGATTGGTGCTGATGATTATTTAGTAAAACCCTTTGGTTTATCGGAACTGCGGGCGCGTTGTCGGGCTTTGTTTCGCCGCTCCGGTGCGATCGAGACCGATCTAGAGGAGACGATCGAACATGGCAATATTATTCTTTACCCTCAGCAATATCGGGTATTGATCAACGACCAAGAAATTAATCTATCGCGGAAAGAATTTGCCCTCCTCATTTTGTTTATGCAAAACCCGCGCCGGGTGTTTTCTAGGGACCTGCTAATTGAAAGGGTGTGGGGTGCAGATTTTATGGGAGATACCAAAACGGTGGATGTCCATATTCGTTGGCTCCGTTCCAAGATTGAAGAAGATCCCAGTCGTCCGCAGTATTTGATGACAGTCCGTGGTTTTGGTTATCGATTCGGTTGAGAGCCATGAAAAAAGCCCTCAAGCATTGAGGGCAAAATAATAGTATTCAGGACGTGAGTAAAGTCTAGAATTTAAAAGTGGTACGGATGGTACCTACATACTCAGTAGCGTTTGTCGCGGTATCAGGGTTAGTAATCAACAATAGACCTGGTGTAATGTCCACGGTATCGTTCAGTTTAACCTTGTAGATGGCTTCTAGGTGAAGAGGGCTAACTGTATCAACCCGAGCAGCGACGGTGTTACTGGTTACTTTTGGTGGAGATCCAACTGTAAAGCCTAGGGTGTTGCCCTTAGCCCCAAAGTCAGGGAAAGCCGCTGAAACTGCATAATTAAATAGGTTGGCTGTGTCAGCACCGCCTTGAGCATTGGTAATGCCAGCCCAGCCGGAAAGTACGAAACCAGGAGAAAGTTTAGCACTAGCCATGGCGCTGTAGTGGTTGGCAGTAGTAGGAACTGCGGTGGTGAAAGGTGAATTAGCAAAAGCGGTACCAGTAGTACCTGCAACCCCTGTGCCTCCCTCGCTATAAGACCGAGCATAAGCCAATCCTAAGTCAATACCGGGACTAGCTTCAAAGCGTAGTTGACCCATAAAAGAATTAGTGCTGCCGAATACACCTGTGCTGGGATTAGCTGCTGTTGTGCCAGGAACGGCATAGCCGAGTGAAGCGGTGATTTTGTCACTCAGTTTATAGTCACCAGTGATAGCTGCGCCGTCTCCACTGAGACGATAGATGGGGTTGAATCGACCAAAACGTGATATAGAACCAGTTCCAGCCGGAGCTAGAAGTGGGTTGAAAGTGTACATGTTTTCGTTGAATTCACTACCAACGGTTTCTAAAACGATGTTACCTTTGTCACCGAGGGGCATTTTGTACTGAAGCAAAGAAATGAAGCCAGCATTGTCTTCGCTACCATCAAAACCTAAGCGAGTTGTGTTGGTACCAGTGGTGGCAGCTCCACTAAAAGGAGTAGTGTTACGGGCTTGAATCCGAGCACGGAGACGGTCTTTGCCGGTAAAGCTAGTGTCAAAGTTTAAGCGAACCCGATCGGAGAAGATGGTGCCACTAGGGTTGGGACCAGGAGAACCACCGTAACCACTCAAGGCCAAGATTACTTCCCCAACCAACTTGGTGTTGGGCGAGAAGGTGTTGGTTTCTTTATTCTGAGCGAGCTTGGTTTCCACCTTTTCTACTCGATCGTTCAGACCAATCATTTCTTGGCGGTAGTTAGCAACCAATTCTCTTAACAGCTCCATATCTTCTTGGGAGGCCGCGCCAGGAGACTGGGCTAGCTTAGCTTCTAAAGAATTTAGACAAACTTCCACGTTCTTGGAGAAAGCTGAACGCGAGACAGGCTTTTGACTAGTGCTAACTCCGCATTGGTAGCGGTTGTTGATCCGTTGCAAAGCTTGAAAGTTGCGATCGGATGGATTTACCATTTCGCCAGCTGACTGCGTTTCGCTGTTCCCGGTACTAGGTGCTTGTAACTCGGGAGCGGGAGCATCTTTGGCCATTGCTGGGCCGCTAGCTACCATCAGTGCTAGGCTGAGGATAAAGCCAGAAAGTTTAATATTTGTATGTGTCATTGCTTCTCACACCCGTGTATTTTGCTACAGTTTAAAGAATACTATGGAAAATAACATGATCTATGTATCTAAGCATACATAATGTTCAGTATTTATGCTTACTAGTACCTTACTACAATTCCTCAACGATATCAAAATATGAATATAGTGGTTTAGGAAATCGGTAACTTAATTTGCAGCCAGCCACCACCAGTTTTGGGGTGATTTTTAGCCGTAATTGTGCCGCCATGGGCAAAAATAATTTGTTTGACGATCGATAGTCCTAATCCGCTGCCCGTATTGATTGTAGTAGCAGGATTGCGTTGATAACGGGACGGATCGCTGCGAAATAGGCGATCAAATACCTGATCTAAATCCTGCGGATTAAAGCCATTACCAGCGTCAATAATATCTATTTCAACCATCTGTGTTTGGTTACGGGTAATGACCCGAATTTGACTGTGATCCGGGCTGTATCGGATGGCATTATCAAAAATATTGATTAAAACCTGGGTGAGACTGACCGGATCTGCCAATAATGTAAAATTGGTGTCACCCGTTTGCAGGCAAGAAATGCTTTTTTGATGAGCTAATGGTTCTAAAATATTCCAGGCATCTTCAACTAGTTGATCTAGCTGAATAGGCTGTTTTTTGATCTGTTGCTGATAAGTTTCTTGGAGTTGATTTAACTCTAAAAAACCTTGTACTAATTTAGTGAGTCGATCGATCTCCGGAATCATCCGGTCTGTCCATTGCTGGAGTGATGGTTCTACTTTATTTTGAATGGTTTCGGTCATCAGGCGCAGCGAGGTGAGAGGGGTGCGTAATTCATGTGCCAAGTCCGTAGTCCAGCGTTCTTGGGCTTTGTTCCTGGCGGCCAGTGGCTGGCGATTCTCTAAGAAAATTCCTACGGCTTTTTGGGGCAACGGTACGGTGGAAGCTTTAATGGTGATCGCTAAACCATCTGTTGGTTGGTCGCTATAGTTAGGATATAACTGCCATTCCAGCTCGCTACCTACTTGGTTTTGGCGGGTTTGATTGATTAGTTGGTCTAACTCAAAAGAACGGACTACGGCGATTAATACTGGTGGTTTATCTGGTGGCCAGCTGGCTAGGTGAAGTAGTTGTTGGGCTTGGGTGTTACACCACGAAATTTGATTGTTGGCATTGAGCTGCAGATAGCCGATCGGAGCTGCTCGACACAGAGATTGCCAGCTTTTTAACTCTTCTTCTTTTTCCTGGAGCTGATTATTGATGCGTACCGCACTTCTTCTCAGTTGGGATAGAACTGGCTGAGAACTGGCCGATCGAGAGCTAATTAATGGATATTTATCTTCTGTCTGTCGGTTGATGAGATTTAAAATGGTCTGTAGTTGGGCAGTATTTTTAAACTGAAACCAACTAAAACTGGCTAAGCCACCAATGATTAACCCCGCTAGTGCATAAAGCAGATAAAACATTGGCCTTCCCCTCGCAAAATTGTCGAGCTTGTTTAGAGGATGTTTGAAAAGTTATTTTTGCCACCCATAGTTGGTCTGAATCCCCCTAAATCCCCCTTAAAAAGGGGGACTAAGACTCTTTCTCCCCCTTTTTTTAAGGGGGCTGGGGGGATTTTCTAGGGTTTAGGCATAACAAATTTGACTTTTCAAACACCCTCTTAGTTAATTAATTTCTTTCGCC
>JAGVCD010000202.1 GCA_020059425.1 Chamaesiphon sp.
CAGCTACCAGTATCGGCTCTGCGGTTGGTACCAACTGGTAATATTGGCAACCAAGTATTGCAATTTAGCAGTCAGGAAGATCAGCTTATGGGCATGATCGTGGCCACTGCTGGCGCGGAGCTGAGGGTGATGACTAATCAAAATCGGCTGTTAGAGCTGTTGATCGATCGGGTGCTGATTATGGGTAAGGAAGGTGTGGGCGAACCAGTGCTGGAGTTAGCCACAGCCGAAGAATTAGTTGGTTGGCAGGTTCCGTCGGACTTGGATTGATCAATTGAATTTATCTAAAAAATCGGGCTGCTGTAAACCACTACACCACATCACCAAAGCATCTTCAACGGGATCTTGGTAATATTTTTTGCGCACCCCAGCAATCACAAAACCCATTTTTTCGTATAGCCCTGTCGCCACCTCATTATCAGCTCGCACTTCCAAGGTGCCATAGTTCATGCCGATCGCTACCGCCTGAGCCAGTAATCCAACTAATAAATCTTTGCCCCAGCCCCGTCCCCGATAGTCGGGATGAATGGCTAAGAGGGTAATATGGGCTTCATCTAAAATTGCCCAAAAGCAGCCCATCCCCACCAGTTGATCATCTAAAAATACCCCCACAAAATGGCCATTGTCGCTGGCTAATTCGCGGCGGTAAGTATCGATCGACCAATGACCACCAAAACAAATCTGGTCAATTTGGAGCATTTGGTCAAGATGATCGATCGTTAATGCTCCCAATTCAGCCTTTTCACCCACCATAATTAATATTCATCGGAGTAGTTTTAACACCTGCATCACGCTTTGATAGCCTGCTTGCCGATTTCCTCGTTGTTGATAGAGATTAGCAGATTTTTGCAAGGCATTTTTCGCTTGCGGACGATTGCTTAAACCCAAATAAGAAAATCCCTGCAAAGCATAGGAATCAGGCGAAGAAGAATTTATTTTCAGCGCTTGACTAGCATCGGCTAGCGATCGATCAAACCGTTTTTTGAATAGATAATAAACGGCCCGACCCTGATAGGCGACTTCATTATTGGGGTTAATGCTCAGAGCTTTTTCCACATCGGCCAAGCCCTTAGGATAGTCTTGCTGAGAAATATAAACCAGCCCCCGATAAGCATAGGCACTATCGTAGTTAGGCTTGAGTTCTAAGGCACGATTAAAATGACTAATTGCGGCGGTAAAATTCTTTAGTTCCATCTGAGCTTGACCACACAGACTATAACCAATTGGGTTGTTGGGACTCAGACTAATAGCCTTAGCTAAATCCGCTAGTCCGGTTTCTTTATTCCCTACTGCTACCGCAATAAAACCCCGGTAGGCATAGGCTAAGAAACTATCCGGATTTATTTGGAGGGCACGATTAAAATCGGTTACCGAACCAGCTCGATCGCCGGTGAGGTATTTAGCAGCGGCGCGCACACTATAACCATCACCTAGATTAGGATCAATCTGGAGAGCTTGGTTGATCGATCGAATTGCCTTTTTCGGATCGTCATATTGCAACTCAGTAAAGCCCCGATACAGATAGCTGCGAGGATTGCGCGGGTCAATAGCGATCGCCTTGGCCAGATCCGCGAAGGCTCCAGCCACATTACCCAAACCAGTTTTGCCCGCACCTCGCAAGGCGTAGGCTTCATCAGAATCAGGTTGATATTTGAGAGCCAAATTGGCATCTCGAATTAATTCTGGCGAGTTGTCTAAGAAAAGATTCGCTTCAGCTCTGGCAATATAAGCCGCCACATAATTTGGTCTGGTGGCAATGGCGCGATCTAAGTTTTCGATCGCCCCGGGATAGTCACTTTGCCGAAATTGATTGGCCGCCGCCACGAAAAAATCATCCGCTGCCGTACTCCGGTTCGGATTAGCTGCAACGACTGGGGGCTTAGCACTATTCTCAAAGTTAACCCCCATTTTGCTAGCCAGCTGCCGGAAGGTGTTTACCGGAATGCCTAGGTTAAAGCCCGTTTTCACCCAGACACTAGCGTTTATTTCGGATTGTTTGGTTTGTTCTTGACCATCGCCTTTGCCATGTACAGCAATTAGCTCGCCCCGCTCGTTAAGCACCGGGCCGCCACTCATGCCGGGTAATGTATTACAGCTATAGACGATCGAATAACCATTGGCAAAAGGCTTAGAACTATTCGCCGTAATCTTACCATCACTAAAGGTATATACCGATTGGGTAATAGCCGCTGTCGCTACCGGAAACCCCGCGACATAAGCAGCACTACCTTCCTCGGCGGTGTTGGAATCGCCAATTTTAATCACGGAGTAGTTCAGATTGCTCTGGAACTGCACCACCGCCAAATCGAGATTACCGCTGGGTGCCAATTGGCGCTTGCTTACCGGATAAGTTTTCCCATTGCTGAGTTCGATCGTGTACTGGCGATTCGCTTTTTTGACCACATGGGCAGCAGTTAAAACTGTGTAGATATTACCAGTACGATTAATAATTGCTCCCGAACCCTGGACACCGGGGGTAGTAATCGACACCGTCACCGCCTTAGCGATTTTGGCTACATCTGTAGATGAGATCGCTGCCGCTGGCAAGGTGATCACAAGAGGAGCCACAATTCCCAAAAGAGCTGGCCAAGTTTTCATAAGAATCGCTGATTTTATTTTTCTTGACGGATAGATAGGCTATTATGTTTCACTGGTTTTTATTGTTTGATTGTCGCTGGACTAGAGTGCGGTGTTACAATCTGGCAAATAGCGATCGATCGATTTTGTAAAGCCATCTCTGGTTCGTGACCCTGCTTCAGGGAGAGTTCCAGCAGTAACAGTTCTGGCAATATCTGCCGCAGTTGCCCCACCGAAATTTTTTGTAGATCCTGACGCAAAAAGTACAGTCGTTTCGGATTGCCGATCTCGGCTTCCTTGGCAATTTCTTCGTCGGGAGCACCAGCCTCTGTAAGTATTTTAACCCATAGCCAAGTGCGAAACTGTCCCACCAAGGTGGCTACAATTTTCAGAGCTGGTTCATTTCGTTGGATCAAAGCATGAATCAAACTTAAGCTACTATCTAGATCGCCCTGGCGTAGGGCGTTAGCTAATTGCAAACTGTTCTGGGTAGTGGCCATCACTAAGCTACTCACTTCGGTGGCGGTGAGTGGTGCTGGCCGATCGAGAGCAAATAAACTTAGCTTGGTAAGTTCGGTGTGCAGTTGCCGGGTATTGTTGCCGATCGATGCCGCCAGTAGTTCGATCGCTTCCTTGGTGAGATTGACTCCCAGCTTGTGGGCGAGTTGTTTCACCTGTTGACCAATCTCGGCTGTTTTCCAGGGTGGAAGCAGCACAAACTCCCTTACAGTGGCCTGTTTTTGAATAAATTTACTGGCTTTAAGCCGACCATCAGGTTTATTAGTGCTAGTCAACAAGAGAGTGGTGGTCGCGGGGATATCGGGTAAGGTGCGCTCTAGCTCGGCCAAAATGCTCTCGCTGCATTGGCTTACCACATGGGTATTCACTAGCCAGATCAACCGTTGGCCGCTACCAAAGGGCGGGGTCATGGCCTGGTTGAGGGCTTGGATCGTGCCTGCTGGTTGGTCGCCAGCAATTTTTTCGTAATTGAAGCTTGCCCAAGCAGCATCTACGGTGTTTTTTTGGAGTTCGATCGCTGCTTGGTTCAGTGCGAATTCGTCATCTCCCCAGTACAGAAAAATCGGCATAGGTCATATTTCTGAAAGAATGACTGTGTAAGCTATTGTACTAAATAAAAGTATAAATGAACTATTTTGATCTTAAGATCATAAAGATATCTTGATCAGAACTGGAATATTAGCGATCAAAGTGTAGATCGGTATATTTGTATTTATTTTAAGAGATGCTTTCTGTAGATGCATTGGGAATGATAAGGTTGGTTCTTAAGAGTATTGCTACTGGATTTTTTAGCAAATAAGGAAGCAGTAAGTAATCACTGTGTATAATCCCAAAATAGATATACTTGTTCGTAGTCAAATTTTATTCAGGGGTAGCCAGTGTCATTGGATTTCAAAGAACTTAACATAGTCAAAAATTGTCTTGATGAGAGTATACGGAAATTCTGGGAAGCGAATAACTGCCAACAAGGTAAATATTTCTCAGTTAATAAAGGACTAGAGCGAGCTGAATATATCCAAGATGGGTGTC
>JAGVCD010000110.1 GCA_020059425.1 Chamaesiphon sp.
CTTGAATTACCTCTTGAAGTTCGGTGATACCAGTAGTCAATTCCTCGGTATTACTCAATCCGGCAGCCATCGTCGTCAGTTTAACCAGAATCTCATCGGGACTGCCTGTAATTTGAGTAAAGTCAATTACCGACTGGGCTTGAACGGTTGTAACCCCCAGCTTTTCCAGCTGGGCTTGGACTTTGGTAATACCAATTTTATCCAGCTCGTCCACGGTATTAATGCAGGCGCGGGCTAGCTCCGGCGCGATGCCTGTGGCCAATAAGAAGCCCGTCAGCACCTTACGGTTATTGATGCGGATCAAAAACTTACCAATATTTAACTGCGTAAAAATCTCGGCAATAATTGCGGGCATCTGGGCATCGTAGAGCAAATCTAGCTTGCCCCGTCCTACCACATCAATATCACACTGCCGAAACTGCCGATAGCGTCCGGCCTTAGCCCGTTCGCCCCGAAAAACCATGTCCATTTGGTAGCGAGCAAAGGGAAAGGTCAAATCATTCAGATGCCGAGCAATATAGGCAGCGAAAGGCAGGGTTTGGTCGAACTTTAAGCCTCGATCGATCTCCGCTTCATCACTATTGGCTACCAAGGGCGTAATGCCATAAATGATATTGTCACCCTGACTGCCTTTAGCCTGCAAAACGGCCAAGCGTTCTACCGCCGGGGTTTCGATCGGCGCAAAACCATAGCACTCAAATACACCACGAATGGTGTCCAGAAATTGCTGTTCTAGACGCTTTTCTCCCGGTAAGAACTCAATATCGAAGCCGCTGGGGAGACTGTAGTTAATTTTTTCGGGTTTACTCATTTTTTGTGTTCGAGAACGGCAGCCAGCTGTTTACTATAGCGAGACTCGGAGCCAAATATATAGTTAGGGGCAAAGACAGTAATGTCGGTGCCACCAGTTGCCCGGAGGTGATTGACCGCCTCGCGCCATTGGGCCTGATGGACGACAATAGTGACCGCATACCAATTGGGTTCGGTGGCCGAGTAAACCTTGGCAATAGTGGGGCCGCGCATCCCGGCTAATTCGGCTAGCTCCGTATTGTGCAAAAGTCTTTTACCCAACTCATCAGCACTTTCGCCCTGAATGTTAGCTGTAATAGAAGTGAATTTTTTGGCTTCTAATTGGGCTTCGATCGAATCCAAAATTAGTTTGGTGACTTCCTGTTTACGGCGATCGTTTTGCAATAGCCGCTTGTTGGCAATAATGCAAGCCTGAGACTTGAGCATCGGATCACCGGTAATCGGCTTCAGGCGATTTTCCCGCAGAGTGGTGCCTGTACTACTGACATCGGCAATCATGTCGGCGTAGCCCATCTTGGGCGCAGCTTCCAAGGCTCCATTAGCTTCTACCAAAGAGAAATGTACGATTTGGTGTTTCTTCAGCCAAGCGCGGGTCAAGTTAGGATATTTGGTGACAATCCGCAGATTGCGACCCTTATTTTCCCGGAAATCTAAGGTCAGATCGGCCAGGTCGGCCATCGAGACAATATCAATCCAGCTATCAGGTACGGCCAATACCAACTCACAGCGGCCAAACCCCAATTCGGGATAAATATCGACCACATGGTTGTAACCAGCGCTTTCTTCGGCATAAATGTCGTAACCAGTGATCCCTAAATCAACACTGCCTTCTTGGACTTTAGTAAAAATATCCGCAGCCCGTTGGAAGATCACCTCCACATCCGGCAAAGAAGAGATGGTACCGACATATTGCCGATCGTTAGGGCGGGATACTTTTAAACCAGCTGCTGCTAATAGCTCCGAGGTCGATCGCTCAAGAGCACCTTTGCTGGGAATTGCTAGCCGCAGTTTTTGATCATCACGTTTTTGGTTCATGGTTCGCTGTGCTCGGCTAGGTTCTCGGGGTTATTTAGATGTTCGGGCTGGGGCTGAATCTGCTGGATGACTTCTTCGATCGTCAGTAACTGTTGATCGGTGGTGGCCATGTTTTTCAGCTGGACTTTCTGCACCTGTTGTTCTTCGGAACCAACAATAATGACGAAGGGAATACCCTGCTTATTGGCCTGTTGCAGATTATGGGGCACCCGTTTATGACGGATATCTAGCTCGGTGTTAATAGCCGCTTGGCGCAGTTGGGTCGTAATGGTGATCGCGTATCCCGCATCGTCGGTAGTCACGGGTACTACCAACACCTGGGTCTTAGACACTGCTGGCTCTAATTTGCCTTCCTGTTCTAGCGCTAAGCGCAGCCGCTCCAGGCCAAAAGAACAGCCCGTCGCTGGCGTGGGTTCGCCGCCCAAGTTAGCCACTAATTCATCGTAACGGCCACCACCGCACAGTTGACGACCATCGCCTAAGGCGCTGTGATGCACTTCAAACACCATGCCGGTGTAATATTGCAAACCGCGACTCAAACCCAGATCGATCGTAATCTTATTATTGTTAAGCTGGTGAAACTCCAATAGTCCCGATATTTCTTGCAAGGCATCTAAAGCTGATCGATCACAGCCATGCTTAGTTAATAGCACCGTAGCAGCGGCAAAAACCTGTAAAGGACTGCCCTGAATTTGACCGAGTTCTTTCATGAACTCTAGAGCCTGTCTAATCTGTTTGGTTTGATCTTGGCGTTTAAACTTGGTCAAAAGTCGATCGGCAATTTCGGCTTCACTGCGATTCCCGCTCAACTCGATGTTTAAATTGGCCAGCAGCTCCAAAATGGTTTCTTTGGATTCTTCTTCACTTTGTCCGCGAAATAGCTGACCTAAACTACCCGCAGGCCGATCGCTAGCATCATGATCAAACCCCGGATAAATATCGCGCAGCAGACCATACACATGCTCCTGACCTTCGGCGGTGCGCATTTTAGCCATATTGGTCAATAACAAAGTCCGCAGACGGCTTTCTAAGCCCAACGATTCTAAAAACTTGGCCAAGATGCCCATATGGCCGACCACAACCTGGTAGTCGGTAATGCCCAATTTTTCAATGCAATGACAAGCCGCCGCAATTACTTCGGCATCGGCCATGGCATCCGCTGCCCCAATTAGTTCAATGCCTACTTGGGTAAACTGCCGATACCGGGCATATTGGGGGCGTTCGTACCGAAAAACCGCGCCGTTGTATTGCAACCGCACCGGTAAAGACATCGATTGCTGGCTATCAACATAAGCCCGTGCCACCGAGGCGGTGATTTCTGGCCGCAGACAAAGATGACGGTTTTGATAGACAAAATCGTACATTTTGGTGATGATTTCTTCGCCAGATTTGCGCAGATAAAGATCTTCGGGTTCTAGGATGGGCAGCTCGATCGATCGATATCCAAAAGATTGGAAGCACTGCTGGATTTTGGTGGCGATCTGTTGCTGATGAACGCTTTCAGTGGGCGATACATCGTTAGTGCCACGCACTCGTTCTACTTTGCTAGGTTGCATTGCTGCCTGGGGTCAACTGCTGTCGGAATTTCTCTCCAATCTAGGATACCTTGGAGCGCGATCTATTTCAGACCGACTATCGAAACTCTTTAGTATAATTAGGGTATACAGCTAAATTTATAAATTGAGGTGAAGCAAGATGCGCCCGATGATTTGGCACCCCGAAGAAAAAGACCCACAGGTCAACAAATATTTAGACAACATTAATCATGCCCCTTACTTTGGACTGACGATCAGTATTTTAGGTGCCTTTTGCCTATTTACAGCCGTAGTTTTACTGGGAATCTTTTAAGTTAGATTAATACCTAGTTTAGTAGTTACTACCGAGCCAGGTATTAATCTAATTAAAATGTAGTCATAGAAATCGAATGGAAGCAAATAGAAGTGATTAATCATGTCCCTGCCACGCAATCATTGCCAAAGTCACTAACGGTAGCAGAATTTTCTGAACAGATCATTGCTAAATTTTTGGATAAAATTCTGCACTGCGAATTACAGGTGCTGCAAGATACCGACCCGGAACCACTGCATAAAATGCGGGTGGGAATGCGACGGTTACACACGGTTTCACAAGTCCTAGAACCGTTAACCATTTTACCTAAATCCTTCTCTAATAAGACTATTGGGCAGCTAGCTAAAAAGTTGGGAGCGGTGCGTGATTTAGATGTCATGAAAGAGTTGTTGCAAAAGGCTGGGGAAGAATTACCACCATCTGAGCAAAAAATATTAAAGAAAGTGGCTAAGTCTCTGGCGCGTCGTCGTCGCCGCGCTTTCGCCAATATGGAACAAGCTATAGCTACTAATTATCTGATAATGATGCAGGCTGGTCAACAGTGGCTCAGCTGTCCTTTGTATCGTCATTCAGTAATTGCGAGTCAGCCAATAACTGACATTTTGTCAGATTTATTGTCACCAATTATTGGTGAGTTTTTCTTGCATGACGGCTGGTGGCTGATGCCTACAGATTTGAGGGCGAATCAAGCTATTGTGCATGACTTGCGAAAATGTACTAAACGAATTCGCTATCAAACTGAGTTTTTCGCACCCTGTTTGAGTAGTGAATTCACGCAGTTCTTGTCGCCCTTGGAGGCTAGTCAAGAGTGTCTGGGAAAGATGCAAGATACGTCGATTTTGCGTGATTTTATCCAGCAAGAAGTTGGTGGGAAAATCTCTAAGAAAATGCCGGTGTTGATCGATCGACTAGAGCAAAAAACTGAGCAAGCTTGGCAGAATTGGCAGCCAATTAGGGGGCAATTGTGCGATCAAGACTGGCGAAAATCTTTACGTCAGGCTGTTCTTTAGCTGGACAGTAGGTAAAATCGGTGAATTAAGCACAAGATACTTTGTAGAGCTTAATCTGGCTCTCCCGGAATTCCCGTGAAGCCCTCCATATTTAGTGTCTAGATAGCGGAGGGGAGTTATGGGATGATAAAGACAGTAGTGCCAAGGAAACCCTGAGCGATGAATAACAATCTTCAGATCCCACTAGACTTGCCAGA
>JAGVCD010000018.1 GCA_020059425.1 Chamaesiphon sp.
AGGGCGGTGAGTACAGCATAAAGTCTGGTATCAAAGTTAGAAATTAGTTCTAAGGTAATGCCTTGGGTTTGCCACTGTTGCAACGCTGGCCGGGTGTCTGGATAGATTTCCCAAGCAGCGGCGGTGGCGAAGTAGTAATACAGTTCGTCGAAAAAAGCATCAAAGTCGGTAAAGTCCTGAATTTTATCGATCGACTTAAAAGTTTGATAGTTAATTTCTTTCCACCAGGCGTATTCTTGGTGGGGGAGTTCGATCGCACTCAGTCCGGTATAGACTCCAGGAGCGGCGGCTTTGAATTGTTGATAAAAGGCTTTATTCACCACTTGGGGGGTGCAGTCTACTCCAAATTTTTGGGCGAAGGTGCAGTAGATTTCGCCAACGCTACCTTTGACACCAAATATTGTACCGACGGCATCTAAGAAGATTACCTGCGGTGGAATGGAGGCTGCGGGGATGGCCAAGAGGTTAGGATAGATCGATCGCATAGATTATGAGAAATGGTATAAGGAATTTCAGTCTTTGTTATCTTAATCAGTTTGATTTGTTGAGGCGATCGACATCTCATTATATCTGCGAGAATTAGAAAGAGATCTGTTGAGGTTCAAACTGATGATTGCTGCATTGGAACACTTTCCGCGCTTCACACCAGCAGAATATTTGGATTGGGAGAATCAGCAGGAATTGCGCCATGAGTATGTGGATGGTGAAATGTATGCGATGACTGGCGGCACAGTCAATCATGGCGAGATTGCAATGACTTTTGGTTTTGCACTCAAGGGTCATTTACGGGGGGGTGGCTGCCGGGTGCTTAGTTCAGATGTGAAGGTGGAAGTCACTGGATCTAATTCATTTTTCTACCCCGACATCAGTGTGACTTGTGATGAAAAAGATCGCACAGCAGCTCAATTTATTAGCTATCCATGCTTAATTATTGAGGTTTTGTCGCCTAGTACTAGAACCTATGACCGGGGTGATAAATTCAAGCTCTATCAAAAGTTGAGTAGTTTGCAGGAGTATGTGTTGGTGAGCAGCACAGAAATGGAGTTGGATGTGTTTAGACGGATAGGTCGAAATAAGTGGGAACTTACTACTTATAAACAGGGCGAAGTGGTGACTTTGACGAGTATTGATTTCACTTTTGCGATCGAGCAGGTGTATGAAGATATTATTTTTGATTCGATCGATCGCTATTAACAAATTGATTCTATTTTTTAAAATAAATGGTACCAATGGCGAAATATTTTAAACGAGCATTCTTGATTATTAGTATTGCTTATCTATTACGGAATATTTAATTTCTCTAACTAGCTTCCCTACCTCACAATGCTACCCAGAAAAAATCTGGATATTCACCTTAAATAGTTGTATTGTCCAGAAAGTTTCCGGATAATCACTTGTTATGTTGCAAAACCTGCAATGAAGAGAAATAATTTCAAACTGAGTTAATTGCTGGAGAAATCTATTTTTTCGAGGATTGCACTGCCTTTCGCTTGCTCCAGGGTTTAACAGTAGACACGATAATGACTGCTAAGAGCGCCAGAGTTTGTAACGAACCACCAAGAGTAACAGTGCTTTGTAGCGTGAGATAGTTAGGATTCTGCAAAACCTGCGATTGTCCCACTTCAGAGAGGGTTGTCATCTCCTTCGTCATCGGTCCTAGCCAAACAGAACCCAGCACAACCAAAAGCAAGGTGACGATTTGTTTAGCGATCACCCAGTAGTGTTTGAAAAATCCCCAGTTGGTGAAGCTACAAAGCAAAACACCAGTAATGACCGAAAAAATAGCAGCAGGAACGATAATATACTGCCCCATGACGTTCCGCGCTAAATTAATTCCGTGAAGTGCATTACTAGGGTTGAGCAGAGTAATACTCAGCGCCAAAGCAACAGAACAAAGCGCTGTACCAAACCATAACCCGCCCGTTGCAATGTGTAGGCTTAACAGCCAGTTTCTCTGGTTGACGCTCAATTTCATAAATTTTCTTTACGGTAATCGCCTAAAGTTAGTTAGCGAACTAATTATAATCTTAAGCATAAGGCTTTTGTCAAGGAGAGTGTCAAGATTTATTTGCTGACTTATAATAAGCTGACTAACAATAATTCTGCATCATGCAAATTTTTCCAGAGCGAGAAGAATTTCAGGAGCTTGAACGTGATTTTTCTAGCTTCGACCGAGAGTCAGTTGAAAGTTGCCTTGCGTTTCTTAATGCAACGGCTGAGGTCTATGCTGCTTTTGATGCCCATTTTGATCGTTACGGGTTATCAGCAGGAAAATTCACAGTCTTGATGCAGCTATACAGTGCAAATCGGGACTTGTCACCTTCTGAGTTTGCCAATCGGGCAAATGTAACTCGTGCAACAATTACAGGCTTGCTCGATAGATTGGAGCGAGAAGGGTTCGTTGAGCGTAAGGCTCACTCAAACGATCGACGAATGCTGACTATTCACCTCACACAGCAAGGGAAAATATTAGTTGAGAAAGTTCTGCCCGATCATTTCTGTCGTACAAAGGGATTAATGGCAAGCCTCACTTCTACAGAGAAGAAGACATTCGTTAAGTTACTTGGGAAGTTGAGATCGGGTATCTCAGCGCTGTCTGACCCAAGTTGGAGTCAAAGCGACATAACAACCCGGCTGGAGCGGACTGACGGGCGATCTTGACTGTGTTGCAAAAGACTATTGCAGCGGAAATCATCAAGGACGATCGCCAATTC
>JAGVCD010000318.1 GCA_020059425.1 Chamaesiphon sp.
CAGCAGTAATCGCGATCGAGATAGTATTCGATCGACAAACATCGCCCCCAATAATGCCCGTGCCATAAACATCTGTACAAGATTTCATCCCAGCATACATTTCTTCCACCCAGGCAACGGGGGTGGCACCAGGCAGACTTAAGCCCACCGTAATCCCCAGGGGGGTGGCTCCCATGGCCGCTAAGTCAGAAAGATTGGCCGCGATCGATCTCCAGCCCACATCATGAGCACTAGTCGTCACTTCGCTGAAATGAACACCATCTACTAAGACATCGGTAGTAATGGCGATCGAATAACCATCTTGGGCAGTAAGAAGAGCCGCATCATCACCAACAGCGCCGGGTACACAAAAAGGAAAAATACACTGGAGTAAACCAGCTTCACCAACATCAGCAACTTTCATTACAATCAAGCTTGGGAAACAGCCATATTCAAGTCTAAAGGACTTAGTTGCTGATTACCGTACAGAATATTTGGTTACCTTTTAAAAAAATCATCAGAATCAACAAAGCAGCCGGATCTTCAACTAAAGATCAGACTGCAACAAACTACTAAAATTTGCCAACTCAGATTTGATTAACTAGTAACCAGAAGTAGCTGGCTTAGCAGTCTTGTTCATGGAAGAGGTTGACTTACTCATAGTCTTTCTCTTTTTCTTACTACTATTCTTCTTCTTAACAGGCTTTTTCAGCATGTCTGGGGATGAGCTAGGAGTCGTAGTAGGCATCGCCCCACCTGGTACTGTCGTATCAGAAGGAGTTGTCGATCCACCTGAACTACCAGGAGTTGTCGATTCACCTGAACTACCAGGAGTTGTTGATCCACCTGAACTACCAGGAGTTGTCGATCCACCTGGAACTGGGGTCATAGTAGGATCGCTAGAAGGTGTACTTTGAGCGAAAGAATTGGAAACTGAGCCGAGTCCAGTGAAGGCGATCGAACTAATTACTAATGATGCGATTAAAGATTTTTTCATGACAAAAATGTCTTCAGACATTAAGAAACAACAGGGTCTGGTGAAATCAGAAATATCAGAGTTAACTCTGAATATATTAGGTATAACCAATTCACCATCAAGCACTCTAAATAAACATCTGAAGATAGATGCAATTGCGCTTACTCTATACGCTTGAAAATTCTGGCTGAGTTGAAAAGTACACTCTTCATTTCGTTGCGTCTATCAGTGGTGTGGACGATAATTTGTGTCCATAGGCAGTAGTAGATGGACTGCACAAAAGGTTCACTGATTGCGAAATGCTTCAACATGTAACTCAAACTTTCTTCATATTATCACGGCTTGGTTCTTCGTCTCAACTTCTCGTAAATTTTGCAAAAATTCATGGATATTTTCGCTGTGAATTTAGGCAGTGGTATCTAAAAATACAGTTTTGCTCCAGCACAAAAGTTTATTCAATTACATAAGGAAAAAAATAATTCTCACTCCTAATTAACGTGCCATTAAACCAATACCATCCCGGCGATTTTTACGATGAGCTTTTTGCGGCTCCCGGCCAACCCCGGTTGGCGGCGGCGACGTTAATTGAAAAGATTGATCAACTATCGATCGAAGAGCTGCGTCATCGGCAGGCCATGGCTCAAAGTACCTTATTCAAGATGGGAGTAACGTTCAATGTCTATAGCGATCAAGAGGGTACAGAGCGAATTTTGCCTTTTGATATTATTCCCCGGATTGTTGCTGCTCAAGAATGGGCAGTATTAGAAAAAGGCTTACAGCAGCGCATTCATGCCCTTAATTTGTTTTTGAGTGATATTTACGGCGAGCAAAAAATCATTACCGATGGTATTGTTCCAGCTGAATTAATTTATTCGGCCACCGGATTTTTAAAACCCTGCATGGGATTGCAGCCCCCCCAAGGTATTTGGTGCCACATTACCGGTACCGATTTAGTACGCGATCGAGATGGTCAATGGTATGTCCTCGAAGACAATTTGCGCTGTCCTTCCGGGATTTCCTATGTGCTTGAAAATAGGCGGGTAATGAAATCTACTTTTCCACAACTTTTCAACCAAGGCTCTATTCAACCAGTGGAAGATTTCGCCAGCCATCTGCTCAATACTCTGCTTCATTTAGTAAGTAATAGTATTGAAAATCCAGTTGTAGTTGTACTGACACCAGGTATCTATAATTCAGCCTATTTTGAGCATTCTTTTTTGGCACAACAAATGGGGGTACAACTAGTCGAAAGTCGTGATTTGGTGGTAGCTAATGGCTATTTGCAAATGCGTACTACCAAAGGATTAGAACGAGTTGATGTGGTGTATCGCCGGATTGATGATGTCTTTATCGATCCTTTGACTTTTCGGGCTGATTCTTTGCTAGGGATACCAGGATTAATGGGTGTTTACCAGGCCGGAAAAGTGGCGATCGCTAACGCTCTGGGTACGGGAGTAGCTGATGACAAGGTGATCTATGCCTACATGCCCCAGATTGTTAAATATTACTTGGGAGAAGAGCAGCTGTTGCCTAATGTGCCCACTTTTTTATGCTGGGAGCCTAAGCAGCAAGAGTATGTCTTAGCTAATTTAGACAAGCTGGTGGTCAAGGCCGCTAGCGAATCTGGCGGTTACGGGATGCTGATTGGTCCCCATTCTACCGCCGCTGAACAAGCTAGTTTTGCCGAGTTAATTAAAGCTAATCCGCGCAATTACATCGCCCAGCCGACTCTGTGCCTCTCCCGGGTGCCAACGTTATTTGCCGATTGTCTAGAAGGTTGCCATGTCGATCTGCGCCCGTACATCTTGTATGGCCAAGATATTTATATCAGTCCTGGTGGTTTGACTCGGGTCGCTCTCAAGAAAGGGTCCCTGGTGGTCAATTCTTCCCAGGGCGGAGGCAGCAAAGATACTTGGGTCATGCAGTGAGTTTTATTGTGCAATCTGGAGGAATATCTAAATGCTTAGTCGTGTCGCCGATTCGATCTATTGGCTAAATCGTTACGTGGAGCGGGCGGAAAATATTGCGCGGTTTGTGGATGTGAATCTGAATTTACTATTGGATGCTCCGGTCGGTATTCATCAACAATGGGAGCCGATTGTAACGACCACTGGTGATCTAAAACTCTTTCAGAGCCGCTATGACCAGCCAACTGCGGCTAATGTGATCCACTTTTTGACTTTTGATGCTACCTATCCTAGCTCGATCTTGTCTTGCCTACTGGCCGCCCGCGAAAACGCTCGATCGATTCGCGAGGTTATTTCCTCGGAAATGTGGGAACAGGTCAATACTTTTTACTTGATGGTGAAAGATGCCGCCCAGATAGAAAATTCGCTGGAATTGCCACGTTTTTTTGCGGAAGTCAAAATGGCTAGCCATCTGTTTGCGGGGGTGATGGGAGCTACTATGTCGCACAATGAGGGTTGGCATTTTGGCCGGGTTGGTCGGCTGTTGGAGCGGGCTGATAAAACGGCGCGAATTTTAGATGTGAAATATTTTATTTTGCTGCCGACAAACGGCCAAGTGAGCACGACTTTAGATGAATTGCAATGGATTGCCCTGTTGAAATCGACCAGTGGCTACGAAATGTATCGCAAAAGTCACCATCGGATTAGTCCTCAGGATGTCGCTCAATTTTTAATATTTGAGCGAGATTTCCCCCGTTCTATTCAGTTCTGCTTAATTCAGGCTGAAAAATCTTTGTTTCAAATCACTGGCGGTATTGCTGGTCGGTGGGGCAACCCGGCAGAGCGCAACTTGGGCAAGCTGCGATCACAGATTGATTTTATGACGATCGAAGAAATTATGCAGAGTGGTTTACATGAGTTTTTGGATCAAACAGAAGTGCAAATCAATCAGGTGGGAGAATGTATTTCGCAGAAGTTTTTTGATGTTCAAGCGGTGGCTTGATTTTGATGGCTTAAATCCTTTTGTGGCTGAAACCAAAACTTGCTATGTCTTTATACCAAATTTCTCATACGATCGATTATCAATATGATCGCCCGGTGATACTGGCAACACATCATTTGCGACTCCGGCCTCGCAGTGACTCTTTTCAGCAACTCCAACATTTTTCGTTGAGCATTACTCCTACACCCCTTCAACAATACGACAGTCTAGAATTAGATGG
>JAGVCD010000379.1 GCA_020059425.1 Chamaesiphon sp.
ATTTCGCGAAATAATTGCCAACTGGTGGACAGAGTTCACCCTGCAAACCAAGCTGATGGCAGCAGCAACTCTAGTCGTCTCCCTAATCGTTAGTGGAGTCACTTTCTGGGCCGTCAACACCATTCAAGTCGATGCCCGCACCAGTGACACCCGCTTTGGTCGCGATTTAGGACTACTCCTAGCCGCCAATGTTGCTCCCCAATTAGCCGAAAATAACTTAACCGAATTCGCTAGGTTCTCAAATCAGTTTTACAAAAGCACTTCCAGCCTCCGCTATATTCTCTACGCCGATCAGACCGGTGTCATTCGCTTGGGAATTCCCTTTTCCGAATCCGAAGTCCAAAACTCTTTAATGATCGAACGGCGGATTCAGATTCCCGAACAGCGCGAAGGAACCGATTCCATATTGGCTCGGCAACATCGCACTCCCAATGGCGTTGTTACCGATATCTTTGTGCCGGTAGTATTTGAAGGCAAGTCTTTAGGGGTATTGGCACTGGGCATCAACCCTAACCCCACGGTAGTCGCGTCTTCTGGTTTAACCCGAGATGTGACGATCGCTGTCTTTGTTTCGATTTGGGTGATGGTCATTTTAGGGGCAGTTTTCAATGCCCTGCAAATTACTAATCCGATTAAAGAATTGCTATCGGGCGTGAAAAATATTGCCGCTGGCAACTTCAAACAGCGGATTAACCTACCCTTGGGTGGCGAACTAGGCGAATTGATCGGTAGCTTCAACGAGATGGCCGAGAAGCTAGAGATCTACGAAGAACAAAATATTGAAGAACTCACCACCGAGAAAGCCAAATTAGATACCTTGGTATCGACTATTGCCGATGGCGCTGTATTGATTGATAAAGACTTACATGTGGTGCTAGCTAACCTCACCGCCCGCCGTTTATTTGGCTGGGAAACAGAAGTTGTTGGGACGAGTATCTCGGATATTTTACCGGCCAAGGTATCGATCGAACTAACCCCACCCCTTCAGCAAATTGTTACTGGCGAATTAGAAAGCGGCGAATTCCGGATTTTATCTGGTCAGGCGGCCAGCCGCAATCTAAGGGTGTTACTCACCAAGGTACTGGGGCAACGGGTGGCCATGACCATCCAAGACATTACCCGCGAAGTCGAACTCAATGAAGCCAAGAGCCAGTTTATTAGTAATGTCTCCCATGAGCTGCGCACACCGCTGTTCAACATCAAGTCTTTTATTGAAACCTTGCATGAGTATGGTGCCGACCTCAGCGAAGATGAACGCAAAGAATTCTTAGACACCGCCAACCGCGAGACCGATCGGTTAACCCGGCTGGTGAATGATGTCTTAGATCTATCTAAACTGGAATCTTCTAAGGTTTATAACTTTGATGCGGTGGAGATGTTTCAGGCGATCGATCAAACTCTGCGTACTCATCGCCTAAATGCTCGCGATAAAGGCATTGAAATCATCCAAGATATCGAGCCGCAGCTGCCCTCTATTGTGGGTAATTACGATTTGTTATTGCAGGTCTTGGCTAACTTAGTAGGCAATGCTCTGAAGTTTACCCATAGCGGCGACCAAATTGCCATTCGTACCTATGTAGTTGATAAAACCGCCGAACTACAGCTAGTGCGGGTGGAGATTTCGGATACTGGCATTGGCATTGCTCTTGAAGACCAAAGTGCGATATTTGATCGGTTCTTCCGGGTAGAAAACCGGGTGCACACTTTAGAAGGCACTGGCCTAGGACTATCGATCGTCCGCAACATCATGGACAAGCATCACAGCCAAATTAATCTGATCAGCGAGGAAGGTGTCGGCACCACTTTTTGGTTTGATTTGCAAGTATTCAAACCAGCAGCTATAGCTTCAACCAACCCCGAAAACTCGGTGCCAGTCTAAAACAAAACAGTGGCTTACATTTAACAACTACCGCCTTGAACGCAGGCTACTTGGCGTTGTAAACGATTTTGCAATTGGGGATTGGTTAAAACCAGATTAGTAATCTCATTAAATCTGTTCATGCCCAAACCATATCCCTGAGCAATAGATTTAGACTGGTTGCAGTAGCCTACAAACACTTTGCGGGCATCATTGGGCAAACTGTTCATACTATCTGGCTGGTGACACATTAAGTTTGGTAGATTGCCGTCCACTTTTTTACTAATTGTTTCTAAAGCGGCAATCCGGAGTGGTTCAATTTCAATAAGAGCCTTGGCATATTTTTTTAGTTCAGGGCCACTAATTCCTTCGGCAGCGGCTATCAGCACAGAACCCTGGTAATTGTCATGTCCAGTCTGGGTGGCAGCTATGCCAACTTGACCCCCGCCAAACATTATTGCTAAACAGATGAGGACGGAGCGAGATCTTGAAACGGAGCAAAGTAAGGTGATCATTGGGTTAAAAAAGCAAGTTGACCGATAATTTGCTTGAAGTATTCTAGGTTAGATAAGTTCCAAAAAAAGCGGTAATTTTAATAACTTCATCATAATTTTATAATCATGCAAGAACTAGTAGTAGCAACTGGTAACCCCGGTAAGCTCGCCGAAATGCAAGTATATCTGGCCGGAACTGGCTGGCAGTTAAGCCTCAAGCCAGCCGAGTTGGATGTAGTTGAAACCGGCAGCACCTTTATGGAAAACGCCTGCCTCAAAGCCAGTCAAACAGCTTTAGCTACTAATAAGTGGGCGATCGCCGATGACTCTGGCCTGATGGTGGATGTTTTGGGTGGGGCACCAGGCATTTATTCTGCCCGGTATAGCGACACCGATAGTGGTCGGATTAACAGACTACTAAATGAACTAACCGGGCAGATCGATCGGCAGGCGCAGTTTGTATGTGCGATCGCCGTGGCTCAACCAGATGGCCTGATTGTGATCCAAACCACTGGCATTTGCCGAGGAGAAATTCTATTGGCACCCACTGGTGATGGTGGATTTGGCTATGACCCGATCTTTTATGTGCCAGCACAGAGCCTGTCTTTTGCCCAAATGCCTCCAGATCTCAAAAAACAAATCAGCCATCGCGGTCAAGCGATGGCTGCAGCTCGGCAAAAACTAGCAGAGTTAGTTTAGTCAACGATTGCCGAAGAGCGGCGGCGGCGGCGGCGATTGGCTAGCTCGGCGCTGGTCTCTTCTTCCACTACGGCCACTTCTTCCGGCATCACCACCGGTAACGATGGCACACTTTCCACTACTGGTTCTGGATCATAATCAAAAACTAATGGCAGAGGAATTGGTTCCACAACGTTGAAGGTTTCTGCTGCCAACGGTTTATTGGTCTCTACGGCTGTGATTATTTCTGGAGTTGGCTCCGGTAAAGTACCGAGGGGGACGATCGTCACAATCGCCGTCCGGGGGTTGCGAATCTCCTGTTCCAGCTTAATTAATGGGGAAACTCCCATCCAAGCATAGGCATCTTTTTCTAGATCAGACATAGCTACTGATAGCCGTTCTGGAGGTTCGATCGGAGCGCGGGTTGGTTTACTTTGGGGCGGTTTGCTAAGCTGCTCCACCACCACATCTACCGCTGGTGGTTGCTCATCGATGATAGTTGGCAGGGTGGCGATCGCTGCTCGTGGAACTGGCCGCTCGGTCTCTTCCCGCAGTGGCGTTTCTCCGACCCGTTCATTCCGCCGCCGTCGTTTTTTGTCTAGACGAGTACGTTCTTGGTA
>JAGVCD010000358.1 GCA_020059425.1 Chamaesiphon sp.
CGATCGGGCGCTGCTTTGATGTTTTACCCGGAAGTGAATATGATTTTTCAAGCTCATACCGATCCTAAGTCTGGGATCCCAGCCTACAAACGGGTACCAGTGTGGGTGTACCCGCTAGCTGTATAACGGTGGATGTTTTTCTATTTACCGATCAATGCACCAGCCCGATCAAAAGGCCAAAAACGCTGAGTTGCTTTTCCAATGATGTTTTCTCGTGGTACAAATCCCCAGTAGCGGCTATCCAGACTATTATTACGATTATCACCCAAAACCATATAAGAATTCGGAGGTACTATCTGCGGACCCCAATCGGGAGCTGGTTGCTGATCGGGCAGCGACTCTTTGTTGACATAATTTTCATTCAGTTGCTGATTATTGATATAAACCTTGCCCCTATTTACCTGCACTCGATCGCCTGGCAGTCCAATAATCCGCTTAATAAAAGCATCTTTAACCTGGTACTGATCTCGTAAGGTATTTGTAAGTGAAAATACTACTATATCGCCTCGTTGTGGAGTATTAAAGCGATAGTCTAACTTATTAATAATCAGTCGATCATTGATTTTTAAAGTAGGCAGCATAGCCTCAGAGGGAATGTAGCGAGTCTCAGCTACAAAATGCCTGAGAGTAAAGGCTAAGATGGGACTGAGTACGACTGGAATACTAACAAACGTCGCAATAAATCCCTTGATTGTTTTCCGTGATTGATCACCCCTAATACGACCAGAAACATAGACATGATAAATAGCAAATGCTACAAGAAAAAGATCTAGTATGATTCCAACAAAGACACCTAGAAAATCATACATGCCCTCTCCAAAAACTTTGACAATAGCTGCCACAAAAATTTTGACAGTAGCTATTGTAATAAAAGCAATAAAAAAGAGAATAGCTGGCAGCCACCGCCGCAGATAAGCATGTCCTAACCCAGGAATAAAGGTAGATAGAAATACAGCTAGCCAAACATCTTTACTTTGTTTTCGCTCAGATTCAAATTCTTTGGAGTTTCCACGCCTTGTCGAGTAGTAAGCATCAAACAAATTCCAAATTGGTATAATCAAAAATGCGACTGCCATAAAGACAATACCAACTTGAGCATTTCCAGCGACACTAATCAGTAGCCAGAATCCCACTACAACCAAAATTAAGTAGGTGAATAGTATCAAATATCCTTTGATGGATTTTTGAGCGTAAATCTGTCCAATGCCGGGTAAAATCCCAGACAAACTCACTGCCAGCCATGGCTCTTTATTATTTGTCTCACCATGATTTCGATCAGGTTTATTCACAACACACCAAAGTTAGTATTTTTTAATTATTTATATAATACTATTCTTTAAGACTAGTGAGTTCACTTAAATATATTTAGTCTCAGGGTTATCGATCGAATAAATAGAAATCAGTTGCTAGTCTCTCGATCGATTGCCTTCATACCATGTAGCAGCTGATGTTTGTGTGGAATGAGCTATTGCCAAAAGCCGTAGCCCACTTTTGATGCTTTCAAGCATTTACCACTATGAGTTTCTGCGATACCAGGCTACTGTGTCTTGGATGGTTTCCCGTAATGGTCGAAAAGTAGCTCCTAGGTCTCGTTCGGCCTTGGCCGAGCTAAGTTGAGCTTTTTCCATTAAGGTGCGCAGTCCGGCTGGGGGCATCGGATTTTTGCCACCGGTCAATCCTGACCATTGTTCAGAGAGATTGGCGATCGATAGCGCCAACCAGTTAGGCATTACTATACCTGGAGCCTTTACTCCGGAAGCCTTCTCAACTTCTTGGGCAATCTGGGCCATAGTGGCTAAGGCTCCGGCTACGATGTATCGATCGCCCCGGTTGCCCCGTTCGGCAGCGGTAATCATGGACATTGCTACATCGCGCACATCCGTCAAAGATGAACCGCCATCAATCAAACCTGGTAATTTTTTGGCCATTAAATCCAGAATCAATTGCCCAGCAGAAGTGGGGGCGGCATCCCCTGGCCCCATCATCCAGCCTGGTAAAATCATCACTACATCCAGATTGCTAGTTTCTAGAAATTTGTAGATGGCTTGTTCGGCTAGCACCTTGGTTTTAAAATAGAGATTTTCTTTGGCAAAGGCACTATAGTCAGCGGCTTCAGTGGCTAATTGACCGGGCTGAGTTTGAATGACCCCACTAGAAGAAGTAAACACTACCCTTTTGACATTTTTAGTCTGGGCTGTTTGCAGTAGTTCCATCGTGGCATCGACATTCAGGCGTTTCATGGTTTCCCAATGATTGCCGGGTTGATAGTATTCTCGGAAAAATGCTGCCGTATGGAATACTACATCAACTCCAGACAGGGCAGGGGCGAAGGCCGGAATGTGTTCCAGGTCACCAATCACAAATTCAATGTTGTTGTCGGAGAGGAGTCGCTGGGCTTTTTCTGGCGATCGCACTAAGCCTTTGACCTGCCAGCCTTGAGTGACTAAGGCTCGACAGAGATTATTTCCCAGTAAGCCGGTGGCTCCAGTCACAAAAGCAGTTTTTGTCGTCATAGTCTGATCCTCCAGTAGTTGGCAGGGTGACTCCCTTCTGGTAAGGTGAGCTTTTATTCATACATCTAATGCTATGAGCAAAAGCTCACATCGTCAACCCC
>JAGVCD010000292.1 GCA_020059425.1 Chamaesiphon sp.
CCAAGGTTTTGCAAAATGCCAAGTTCGATCGATTGGTTTTGCGTCATCAAGGTATCAACCTGGCGGGTGTGGTAGCCGATACGATGTTGGCTAGCTATGTCCTGAATCCTGATCACAAACACAACCTGGCTGATTTAGCAAAACGCTACCTACGCTTAGATTCCATCAGCTATAAAGAACTGGTCTCAGGCAAAGAACAAACTATTGCGAATATTGATATTCCGGCGGTGGCTCAGTACTGTGGCATGGATGTTTACGCCACCCGAGGAGTACTAGCCCACCTGACCGTCGCGCTGAAAGAACAGCCCACTCTGCTGAAATTGTGGCAGTCGATCGAAATGCCCTTAGAATCGGTACTGGCTGATATCGAAGATCGGGGGATCCGGATTGATGTGGAATATCTGGCATCCTTTTCTGAGCAGTTGGCGATCGACTTAGGGCAAATCGAACAGCAGGCTTACGTGGCAGCGGGCAGCGAATTCAATATGGCCTCACCCAAACAGATGGCCGAATTGATGTTTGAGCAATTGGGCTTACCCACCAAAGGCATTCGCAAAACCAAATCTGGCTTATCTACCGATGCCCAAACCCTGGAAAAACTTCAAGGTCAACATCCAGTTGTTGATCTGATTCTGCAACATCGGACATTATCGAAGCTGAAATCGACTTATACGGATGCCTTGCCCCGCTTGGTGCATCCCCAAACTGGTCGGGTGCATACTGACTTTAACCAAGCCGTGACCAGTACTGGTCGTTTGTCTTCTTCGGAACCCAATCTCCAAAATATTCCGATCCGCACTGACTTTAGCCGCCAACTGCGCCAAGCATTCTTGCCGAAAGCAGGCTGGACTCTCGTCAGTGCCGACTATTCTCAAATTGAACTACGCATTGTGGCTCACCTTAGCCAAGAGCCGGTGCTTCTGCAAGCCTATCAGCAGCAGCAGGATATTCATGCTGTCACCGCCAGACTACTATTTGAGAAGGAAGAAATCAGCAAAGAAGAACGCCGCTTGGGAAAAATCATTAACTTTGGGGTGATTTATGGCATGGGAGCAGCTAAGTTTGCCCGGGAGGCCAATGTAACTAATGCTGAGGGTAAAAAATTTATTGAAAAATACTACGATCGATATGCCGGAATTTTTAGATATCTAGAGCAGGTCAAAAAACAGGTAATCAGTCAAGGCTTTGTCGAAACCATTTGTGGCCGTCGCCGTTATTTTCAATTTGAGAGTGGCCGATTACGTCGCTTACAGGGCACTCCGATCGCCGATATCAATTTAGATGATTTAGGTAAGATTGGCATGGATGATGCCAGCACCCTGCGCCAAGCGGCCAACGCTCCCATTCAAGGTTCCAGTGCCGATATTATAAAGATAGCAATGATTAAACTGCACGAATTACTGCAAAATTATCAAGCCAATATTCTATTACAAGTGCATGATGAATTGGTACTAGAGATGCCCAATAATGAATGGGAGGAACTCCAACCCCAAATTAAGCAGATAATGGAAAATGCTATACATCTAGACGTGCCATTGTTAATCGAAATTGGCCAGGGTGCCAACTGGATGGCCGCCAAGTAGTCCCCAGGCCATTAAAAAAATATTATCCCCCCATTCCTATGGTACAAAGCATCACTCCCCCCAATGTTTTAGACGTTCGCGATCTGCGCGTCGGGTTTAAGGTGAATAATCGACTGGTACCAGCGGTCAATAATATTTCTTTTAGTTTGCAGCGGGGTCAAACCATGGGAATTGTGGGCGAATCCGGCTCGGGCAAATCAGTCACAGCCCTGGCGATTATGGGACTTTTGCCTACTTCTTGTTTTTTGGATGGGGAAATTTCGTTTCGGAGTTTTAATTACCAACAGAATCAACTGTCTAAAGCCGTCGATCTGGGCACGTTGTCAGAAAAATTTCGGCGAAATTATCGGGGTGGCCAGATTAGCCAGATTTTTCAAGAACCCATGAGTTCTTTCAATCCGGTTTTTACGATCGGCTTCCAACTCATCGAAGCAATCCGCCAACATCAAGAAATTTCGGGAAAAGATGCGCAACTGGAGGCTATTGAACGGTTGCAAGAAGTTCAGCTCATTCCTAGCGACGAACGACTCCGCCATCAATATGGCACCTTGTATCCCGGCGATATCAACGAAGCTGCTCTCGCTGATTACATTCAACGGTATCACTTAGACTTTCTGGATCGATATCCTCATCAACTTTCTGGTGGTCAACTCCAGCGGGTATCGATCGCCATGGCGATTTCTTCCAACCCCGTATTATTAATTGCCGATGAACCAACTACTGCCTTAGATGTGACCATCCAGGCCGAAATATTGCTGTTGCTGCGCCAGCTCAAAGAGCAGCGACAAATGTCCATGATTTTTATTTCTCATGACTTGGCGGTGGTCTCGACGGTAGCCGATACTGTAGCTGTGATGTACCAAGGCCGCATTGTTGAGCAGCAGCCAGTACAGCAGCTCTTTCAGAATCCGCAGCATCCCTATACTAAGGGTTTATTAGCCTGTCGCCCGCAAGCTCATCAAAATACTCAGTATTTGTCCACTGTCCAAGATTTTATCGAACTAGTGGATCGGGATAGTGGCGAGGCCATTATCGATGAGCGGGAACTAACATACGAGATCGATCGAACTTTCACGGCCAAAGCAGACTACGACCAGCCAGCCATCTTACAAGTCAAAAATTTGCGCGTCGGTTTCCCCGAAAAGCGCGTGTTAGGCATCACCAATCGCTACCACTGGGCGGTCAATGATGTGTCTTTTGATGTTTATCCCGGTGAAACCTTGGGCTTAGTCGGCGAGTCGGGCTGTGGCAAAAGCACCCTGGCCAAAACCTTAGTGCGCTTAATTGATCCGATGGATGGGGTGGTGTTATTCGAAAAGCAGAATATCTTGGAATACAAAACTAATGTTCTGCAAAAACTGCGCCGAGAAATGCAAATTGTCTTTCAAAATCCGCTCAGTTCTCTGAATCCCCGGATGAGCATTGGTGAAATTGTCATGGAGCCACTAAAAATTCACCAAAAGGCTACGAAAAAAGGCGAGCGCCAAGAACGAGCTGCTTATTTACTGCAACGAGTGGGTATTAATCCCGATACCATGAATCTCTATCCCCACGAATTTTCAGGTGGTCAACGCCAGCGCATTTGTATTGCCCGGGCTTTGGCTCTAAATCCTCGTTTTATTATTTGTGATGAATCCGTTTCAGCCCTAGATGTTTCGGTACAAGCTCAAGTCTTAAATTTGCTCAAAGAACTTCAAGGGGAGTTTCACCTCACCTATATTTTCATCTCTCACGATTTGAGTGTGGTGAAGTTTATGAGCGATCGGATCATGGTCATGAACCAAGGTCAAATCGAAGAAATTGATACTGCCGATAAAATATATAACGAACCCCAAAAAGCCTATACCCAGAAGTTAATTGCTTCAATTCCCAGAGGCTGGAGCCGTTGATTCATCAGGTAACTAATTTTGCTGACAACGTACTTTTGGTTATCCGCCTGCAAGTCTTTTTGGCCAACAGCACTATTGTGGCAGCGATATTTTACAATTGTACTTTGGTTCTAACTAGCTCCGGTATTATACTAATGAGCTAGCTTGTAACTATTAAACATGGCAAGAATCTTACTGGCACATTTCAATATGGTTAAATGGCGTGAAG
>JAGVCD010000296.1 GCA_020059425.1 Chamaesiphon sp.
CGGCCAGGAGCCAACATGAAGCAGTTCATGGATATGGCTAGACAAGTCGACACCAAGAAAAGTCCTGGTCAACGGGCTAAAGCCAACTAGGTTGAGCTAGTTCCGATCGTTGGAACCATTACCAAATTCTTCCTTCACAAAAATCAAACTGCTATACATCTGAAAGGCTTGATCCCACAAGCTGTTCTTCCGCCTTGCTAACGGCACATGTGCAGTAATTTTTTGGAGCATTTCCGGATAAGCCAACGCCGTCTCCGCAAAAGGAGTGAAGTCACTCCAGAGCTTGGCCTGGCTTGTTTTTTTGTGAATCTGGCTCAGGAGCTGCTGCCAATTTTCTCGACTAGTGATAGATCCCAATCCATCACCCACCTCTTGCTGAAAAGAATAATTTTGGTTGCAGAACCGCAAAATTAAATTTTTACTGGGGACATGCAGATCGCAAATTTGCACATAATCTAGAATTTTTGATTTGTGGCGGATATTGGTACGAGTAGTACTAGCAGTAACTTCAGTGATTTCTTCAAAAATTGGTAGCAGACCAGTCACAATTTGTTTAACTTCCGACCAGGCACAACCCATCTTCAATTTTTCACCATGTTCACTCACGCAATTAAAGGTAGCCTGGGGATTAAACTCTTCAATTAGTTTGACGCTGACCACAGTCATTTTTTTTACTGAGTTAAGCGGTGTGCAAAAACTAGGGATCTGAACTTGTTGCAATTGTTGATGATAAAAATTTAATTCTCCCATATTACCCAGGCGATACAGTCGCCAACCGCGACTGGGTAAATGAAGACGGGCGGTGTAAACATCTAGCTGCATAATTATTGCTAGTTGTTTAGCCATGACCAGTTTTTCCTCAGCACTGACTGGCTCTAAGATTAGTAAACCTGCTTCATCGCCACCAGCTATGTGCAGTGACTGATCCAAAGCTGTTTGTCTTTGAGTTTGGAGTATTGTTTGAATTCGCTGGATACCAGTTCTGGCATCACTGACTATTTTAGAATTGACGGACTCCACCATCAGCCATTTATAAATCTTGGTGGCATTGTCAAAATGCTCAGTTGCTTCTTGCAGCTGAGCCGCATAAAGATGCACCATATCATTGTGTGGCTGATTGTGCACCAAGGTCTTGATCAAATTTCTAGCGGTACGGTAATCCTGGCGGTTTAGAGCACTTTCTACTTGTTCAAACATAGATGGTTATCATAATACAGCCTTACAAATAAATATTTCCCTAAAACTATTTATGACTAACTCTCCGCCTAAAAAGCTGTGCCGAAAAATTGTGTTAGCATCAGGCGGAATCGTCATCAATTGGAGGTCGCCATCCTTTTATGAGTAAGGTTTTAGTATTAAATGCTTCCTATGAACCATTAAATATTACTAGCTGGCGGCGAGCAGTGGTTTTGATGCTCAAAGATAGGGCCGAAGGATTAGAACATCATGGTCAGTATTTACTGGCGGACTTACCCCTCCCGACGGTAATTAGGCTCCGTCACTATGTCAATATTCCGTATCAAGAAATTCCCCTCTCTCGTAAAAATATTTTGAATCGCGATCGGCATCGTTGTCAGTACTGCCAATACAGCGGAGCTGCCCTGACGATCGATCACATTATTCCCAGGTCGCGGGGTGGTCTAGACAGTTGGGAAAACTTAACAACGGCTTGTACACGTTGTAATGTCCGCAAGGGTAGCCGAACACCCCGCGAAGCTGGCATGGAGCTGTTTACCTCTCCCCGTCAGCCATCCAATAGCCTATATTTTGAACTTACCAAGCAAATTGAAAATGGCAGACACTTAGAGTGGCAAAAATATGTGATCGGAGCTTAACAAAAAGCTGAAGTATTTAAAATAATTAGGGCGCTTTTCCGTATTTATGGGGATTGCGGATTCATAAACATTTAGGTAGCATGGACGCAGACAAATTAATCGCCGTTATGAATAATATTTCACTAATGATAAGGTATTAATCGTAATGGCCGAACAGTGTGACCATAGCAATCCATTAACGAAATTGATAAAATATCAGTAATGTTAGATGTCGATTGCGCAGATCACCACAAAGTCTCAAAATTCACTTTGTATTTACTTTTGTTGCTGAAAATAGTAGCTCCAGAGTACCTAACATAGCAAAACACCTTGGATAAAATGTCATTAAATTCAGTTCATTCCACGTATGGCGTCTCAGCTATTGCTGATGCGCTTCCTCTGGGTAACCTGTCAGAATTACATGAACTGGCTGGCAAAGATCCGGCTACCCCTCTCAAATCTGAAGCAACTGATAGCGAAGTTGCCCTATTGACAACTCTGAAACAGATTGCTGAGCCATCCCTAATTGAAGTGATGGATAGTCGAATTGCTGGCCTCCGTGCTTGTTTGGAGAAGCACCGTGGTGAAAGACAACTAGTACTGCTCCAAGATTTCCCTGATCCTGATGCTTTGTCTGGCTCTTGGGCTTACCAATTAATTGCTAAGCAATATAATATTCAGTGTGATTTGGTATATGCTGGCACCCTCAGTCATCAAGAAAATATTGCGCTGGTCAAATTGACTGGTTTACCAGCCAAGCGCTGGCCACTCAGTAGCATCAAAGAAAAAGACTTGTCTGTCTACCAAGGTTGCGTCTTGATTGATAATCAGGGCACCACTTGCCAGCTGTTGGAACTCATTCAACAAGCTGGCATTCCTATTACCGTGATTATCGATCACCACAGTCAACAGGATGAGTTGTCGGCAGAGTTTTCCGATATTCGACCTTCTACTCGTGCCACGGCAACGATTCTTACTCAGTACTTACAAGCCGGTCTTCTCAAACTGGATAGTAGTGTCGGTGATCATGTGAAGTGCGCGACAGCTTTGATGCATGGGTTGCGATCGGACACCAACCGATTGATGCAAGCCCAAGAAGAAGACTTTCTGGCTGCTGGCTATTTAAGCCGCTTCTATGATGCACAGTTGCTCAATGCCGTGCTGCAAGTCTATCGTTCTAAGCGGGTGATGGATGTAATTCAAAAATCACTTACTAACCGCGTATTACAAAATAACTTTTCGATCGCTGGGGTAGGTTACCTCCGTTATGACGATCGGGATGCCATCCCCCAAGCCGCCGACTTTTTGGTCACCGAAGAAAATGTGCATACCGCCGTAGTCTATGGCATTGTTCACGATGATGAAGGCGAAATGGAAATCATCATCGGTTCCCTGCGCACCTCCAAGCTCACCCTGGATCCAGATGAATTCATTAAAGAAGCCTTTGGCCGGGATTGCCAAGGTCGGTTCTTTGGCGGTGGTCGGTTTACTGCTGGCGGCTTTGAAATACCGGCTGGTTTCTTAGGCGGCTTTAACGAAAACTCCGATTTCGCCAGAATGAAGTGGGAAGTTTTTGATAACCAGGTCAAGCAAAAATTGGGCAAACTGGTGAACCCCACCGATCATATTTAAAACACATGGAAATATATCTGATTCGTCACGGGATTGCCGTCGAAGCGGAGGCTACAGTCAATGATGAAGATCGTTGGTTGACCAAGCAGGGCACGAAAAAAGTGCGGCGGGTGGCATCGAACCTGCGCAGCCTGGATTTAGAGGTTGATATTATTCTCTCTAGTCCGCTGGTGCGCGCTCAACAAACCGCCGAGCTACTAGTTGGCAAAGGATTAAGTGAAACTTTAGAGATTCATTCTGATCTAGCGCCAGAAGGTAATCTGGCGCATTGTATCCAGTGGCTCCAGGATTACCAATTTCGGCATCCTCTAGCACAAAGCGTTGTTTTGGTTGGCCATGAGCCAAGCTTAAGTAATTTGGCGGAGATGTTGTTATTCAATCAGGTCTTTCAGCGTATTCAAATCAAAAAGGCTGGAATAATTGCCCTGCATTGGCCAGTAACAACTTCACCGATTGGTAACTGTCAGCTCAGTTGGCTGATGCCGCCTAAACTCTGGCTTTAGGGCTATAATTTTTCCATCATGGATGTGGAGAGCAAACTTATGGTTGGTAGCGATTACAAACCTGGATTAGAAGGGGTAGCAGTTGCTCAGTCGAGCGTCAGTTATGTCAATGGTCAAGAAGGTATTTTAGAGTATCGCGGCATTCCGATTAGTGAGCTTGCCCATCGCAGTACTTTTATTGAGACTGCCTACTTATTAATTTGGAGTAGATTACCTAGCTCACTCGAATTAGCTGAATTTGAGCAAGAAATTTATTCGCATCGGCGCATTAAATACCGAATCCGAGACATGATGAAATGTTTCCCCGAAACAGGTCATCCGATGGATGCGCTGCAAGCTTCGGCAGCTGCTTTGGGTTTGTTCTATTCCCGGCGGGCTTTAACTGATCCGATCTACATTTGGGAAGCTGTCACTCGTTTACTAGCCAAAATTCCGACGATGGTCGCTGCTTTCCAGCTGATGCGTAAAGGTAATGATCCGGTTTTGCCCCGCGACGACTTTGGTTATGCTGCAAATTTTCTATACATGCTCACCGAAAAAGAGCCTGACCCATTGGCAGCTAGAGTTTTGGATATTTGTTTGATTCTCCATGCCGAACATACTATCAATGCTTCTACATTTTCGGCGATGGTGACGGCTTCTACTTTGACCGATCCTTATGCGGTGATTGCTTCTGCGGTGGGGACTTTAGCTGGCCCCTTACATGGGGGAGCTAATGAAGATGTGATTGCCATGCTTGAAGAAATTGGCACGGTCGATCGAGTGCGTCCTTATGTAGAAGAATGCGTAGCTCAGAAGAAAAAAATTGTGGGTTTTGGCCACCGGGTTTATAAAGTCAAAGATCCTCGCGCTATTATCCTGCAAGACCTGGCGGAGCAACTTTTTGCCAAGTTTGGTCACGACAGGTATTACGATATCGCCGTCGAGCTAGAGAAAGTCGCCGAAGAATATTACGGCCATAAGGGAATTTATCCCAATGTCGATTTTTACTCGGGTTTGGTTTACCGCAAGTTGGGAATTCCCGATGATTTATTTACACCGGTCTTTGCGATCGCCCGGGTAGCGGGGTGGTTAGCCCACTGGAAAGAACAGCTGGGTGAAAATCGAATCTTTAGACCTACGCAAATTTACACTGGCGGTCATGGGCTGTCTTATCAATCGATCGAAGAACGCTAGCTCTTGCCGAGATGCAGTAGGTCATGCTATCCTTACAAAGGTGCACTAATAAATAGTTCACATCAAGTTTGGAGAGGTGGCTGAGTGGTCGAAAGCGGCCGATTGCTAATCTGTTATACGGTGTAAGCCGTATCGAGGGTTCGAATCCCTCCCTCTCCGCTTTAATAAAACCCTGGCCAAGGAGCCAGGGTTTTGTGTTAGGAAAAGTCTTGCAGTGAGATTTGATAAATTTCTACATCAATTCACCACTTTTGGGGCAGGTTCGCTTAAATTAGGGTTATATTCCTGTAGATTTTGAAGTACCATCCGATCGAGGAACTAACATGGATTATGAAAACTCACCCAACCGCCCCTCTAGTAGTGATTTAGTGCCCCAGGTGCCCATGAAACGAGAAAATGAAGTAGATGAAATCAAGCAAGCTACCAAAAAACTGATGGGTGCCCTGGGTCGTTTGGCTCAGAATAAGGCGCGTTCCGCCCGTGACCTTTCTCAAGATGCTTACCAAGAATTGGAGCATTCAGTGCAAGTAGCCAAAACTAGGGCCGACCAAAAGCTCAAAACTGTCAAAAAAGAAGTGAGCACCACTGATAATCGTTTTAGCAAGGCGGCTAAAGCAGCTTGGGACGCGCTATCCGCGCCCCAAAACAAAGATCGCGATTAAGTCTTAAGTTTCTGGCACCCAGACCGAGACCGAGCCGCCGTTGCAACAAAACTCGCCCCAACCGTCAGCATTAGTAATTACTGATAGTGAGACGTGGCCAGTAATGTCCTTAAAACTAGTTAAGGGCTGATCAACTTTCATCCATTTACTGCCACCAGCTCCATCACTAAGAATTACGGCCATTTTTTGGGGATGTTCAGCATCGCCCATCCTTGTCCAGCCAATGAGATCAGGATGATCCAGATAGTCGATCTGATCACCATAGGCAAAATTTTGGCGAGCATGTAGGAGCTGATCGATAATTTGATGGTGGGATTCTAGCCAAATTTCATGCTCATTACCATCTCGGCCTTTATCGACATAGTGAGCGCCATAGTAATCGGCATAAAATACACAGGGATAACCAGCGCGGCGCAACAAAATCAAAGCGTAGGCTAGCGGCTTGAACCAACCTTCTACTACTGATTCTAGTGCTTGCAAGGGCTGGGAATCGTGGTTTTCGACGAAGGTCACTGCTAGAGTTGGTTGTTGTTGAGCCAGGGTTCCATCAAAGATTTGACGCATATCATAGTTACCACCCGCTTTGCTTGCTTCACAAAAATTGTAGTGCAAAGGTACATCAAAAAGTGAGACTTGACCACCGGTCTGGCTTAAGAATCCATGTAAATCATTAACATCATCAGACCAATATTCACCGACTGTAAATAGTTCTTTGTGGGTGCGTTGACGCACATGGGTTAGCCATTCAGAGAAAAAGCTGGAACGTACATGCTTGACGGCATCCAGCCGGAAACCATCGATACCCAAGGTGTTCACAATCCATTCGCCCCAATCTTTGAGTTCATCAACAACTTCTGGTTCGCTGGTGTCTAAATCACAAGCCATCAAGAAATCATAGTTACCATGCTGGGGATTAACGCCAGTTTCAAAGTGTTTAGCCTTAAAGCGATAAATGGTATTGTCGCCAGGCTTTAATGTGTTGTGATTTACTGAGTCGAAGTGCCGCCAGTTCCACTTCATTTTGGAATATTTTTCGCCGCGACCAGTAAAGTTAAACTGAGTCCAAGCTTTGATGGTTTCTACTGCTCCGGTGTCATGGTTGCGATTATCGATCGATACGGGAATGGCATCGATGAGCTCGTCAGCATCACCACCGTTTTTGTGATTCAAAACAGTATCAACATAAATTTGAATACCTACCGTCTGAGCTGCTTTAACAGCCTTTTCTAGTTCAGCACGGCTGCCATATTTGGTTTTGACTGAGCCTTTTTGATCGAATTCTCCGAGGTCAAACAAATCGTAGGTGCTATACCCGACATCGTAGGTGCCATTGCTGCCTTTGTAGACGGGGGGCAACCACAGTGCTGTAAACCCAGCTTTGGCTAGGTCTGAAGCATTTTTTTCTAATTGTCGCCAGTGTCCACCATCATTGGCCGTATACCAATGAAAGTACTGCATCATAGTGCCGTTGATAGTCATAGTTTTATCTATCCTAGGTGTATAATCGCCGCTTTCATTCTAGACCTTAAAACAGCAATCATTCGTCTAGGATCTGTAGCCTGTTAACATTTACAATAAACAGCAAAGCCTACAAACTTTTCATACATTTTGAGAGAGCGGGTGAGATGCTACAAACTCCATTGAAACGGCTGACTTTAGATGAATTCCTCACATTGCCAGCCACAGAGCCAGCCAGTGAGTATATAGACGGACAAATCACTCCAAAACCCATGCCTCAAGGAAAGCACAGCTCAATTCAGACGGAGTTATCGACAACTGTCAATGCCAAGCTCAGACCTCAACGTATTGCTAGAGCATTTTCAGAGTTGCGCTGCACATTTGGTGGTCGCTCCACAATTCCCGATGTATCTGTCTTTATCTGGAATAGAATTGCTCGTGATCAAAATGGTGAGATTGCCAACGTTTTTCAACTCACCCCCGATTGGACGATTGAAATCTTATCGCCCGATCAAAGTCAAACTAAAGTTACTAAAAATATCTTGCATTGTCTTGATCATGGTGCTGAGATGGGCTGGCTAATTGATCCTGATGAAAGAACTGTGTTTGTTTATCAGCCCAAACAACAGACTTTGGTATTTGACTTGCCCGAGCAGCAAATCCCTGTCCCATCGTTTGCGAAAGAGGTGAATTTGACTGTTGAGGGAATTTTGAGTTGGTTGCTAGAGTAGTTGCTATTCCCAGCTACTTCTGCTCGATGAATCAATAAAACATGTCGATATTGCTTGGTTCGATTCTACGGTAAAGGGTGAAAATGGTTTAAAACAAAGAAGATATCTCTACCCCATGTTATGTATCAGGTGAAGTGGATCGATCGATTGTCTGACATTCCGCAAGTGGCTTGGGATGCGCTGGCCTTACCCCTCAAAACCCCTTTCTTAGAATGGGAATGGCTGCACAACATGGAAGCCTCTGGTAGTATTGCCGCTGAAACAGGCTGGTTGCCCAGACATCTGACGGTTTGGCAAGGCAGTGAACTGATCGCGGCGGCTCCGCTCTACTTGAAAGGACACAGCTACGGCGAGTTTGTCTTTGACCAACAATGGGCAGACTTATCTCATCGATTAGGTATTCAGTACTACCCTAAGCTTTTGGGAATGACTCCGGTTACGCCTACCGAAGGCTATCGGTTTTTGATGGCAGCAGGCCTTGATGAAATGGCCATGACCGAACTAATGGTGCAAGAAATCGACAAATTCTGCCGTAAAAATAGAATTTCTAGCTCGCACTTTTTGTATGTGGATCCAGAATGGCAACCCCTGATTGAACAACAGGGTTACACCCCTTGGATGCATCACAGTTATATCTGGCAAAACGCCGATTACCAAGGTTTTGACGATTATCTGACCAGTTTTAATGCCAACCAACGTCGCAACATTAAGCGCGAACGCAAGGCTGTTGGCACTGCCGGTTTAACTCTTAAACCACTTACTGGTGATGCGATCGATCAGCGCATGTTGTCCTTAATGTACGAATTTTATGCCGACACCTGTGACAAATTTGGTGGCTGGGGCAGTAAATATCTGATGCCGGAGTTTTTTGAGAACCTCTACCCCAACTATCAACACCG
>JAGVCD010000307.1 GCA_020059425.1 Chamaesiphon sp.
ATCGACGGGGGGCTGTTCGATCGACTCCAACACACTGCCATCAGCCTGAACTTTGCGCACTTTGATGGGCATCGGCTGGGCGCTAGTGCTCAGTACATTGTCGGCACTGACCAAACTGGCCACGGTCTGTTTGATTTTTTGCTGAATAGCCTGACGATCGGCTGGTAAATATTGATCTTGTTTATTAAAAACCAGTAACAGGCGCTGTTGCTGACTGAGATGCACTAAATAATTGTATTCAGTCGCTGTCAAATCTTCAGTAGTCACAAAGAGCACCAGATCAGCTTGGCTGGCTAGTTGTTGCGTCAAAACATCATCAATATTATCGATGGTGCTAAATAGCGCTGGAGTTTCCAGCAGTTCGATCGCTTGCCCTTCAACCTGAGATTGCAATTTTTCAATCAGCGTAGTTTTACCAACACGGGCTTTGCCCGTAACGGCGACTTGATGGGACTGGCGGTTAAGTTGACTATTTGCATGGCGAAGCTGTTGTTGCAATTGTTCGATCACCTCTGGTTTTGCCCCTGCTGAGGTGAGTCGATCGATAATAATATTGACTTGCGCCGTTAAATGTTGGAGAGTTTCTGGATTAATTACCACAGCTTTGGTGGCAGTATTCATCTGACCTGGTTGCTTTAACCACCACCAATAACCCCCACCTGCCGCCATCGTCCCCAAGATTAGGGTATCACCCAAATTAGTAAAGATATGGTGAAGGCTATCTAGCCCCAATAGTCCCGCTGACAGCGCCAAGCCACCGATCAGTATTGGCTTTTGGAGTTGCATGGTCATGAAAACTCTCCCCACTTAAATATTTTGATTGGCGTAGTCACATTTGCCGCCTAGGTATCCTAAATATCTAAACGGTTATGTCTCAAATTCTAAGATATGGCGAGTACTCTGTTACCGTGGTATGGTTTTCCCGGCATTGCTGATGGGGAAAATACGCCGCCGATGTTGGCGAGTACCTATATAAATTTTTATTGCGTTCCCGCGTGAGGTTTTTAATGGCTAGTCTGGAATTCTACATTGTGGATGTTTTTGCGATCGATCAATACACGGGCAACCAACTGGCAGTTTTTTGCAATGCTGGCCAGCTAAGTCTGGAGCAAATGCAACAGATCGCCAAAGAAATCAATTTTTCGGAAAGTACTTTTATCACTGGCGCTGGTCCCAATTACCCGGTTAAAATCTTCACCCCGCAAGTAGAATTACCCTTTGCTGGTCATCCCACTTTGGGCACAGCCTGGGTAATTCAGCAATATGTCGATCGGCAGCCCTTATCCACGGTCACGTTAACATACACAGCAGGCCAGATTCCCGTCACTTTTAACTATGTTGATCATCAGCCAGAAGTTTTGTGGATGCAACAAAAAACTCCCGAATTTTTGGGCGAGTTAACCAAGGAAGAACTCGCTCCAGTGCTGAGCCTTGACCCGGCGGACATTGCCGATGATCCCATTAGCCAAGTGTCCACTGGTCTGCCTTTTATCATTGTGTCGTTAAAAACTTTAGCTGCTGTCCAAAAGGCTCAGCTGGAGTTGACTAGCTACTATCAATTAATCGATCGATTATCAGCTAAATCTATTCTGATCTTCTGCCCGGAAACCCTGCAAGCAGAGAATGACCTGCATGTAAGGGTCTTTACCCATGCCTTGGGTATCCCCGAAGACCCGGCAACAGGTAGTGCCAATGGCTGTCTAGCGGCTTATTTGGTGAAATATACTTATCAGGGGCAAACGGTTTTTGACTGGAAAATAGAACAGGGCTACGAGATCGATCGACCTTCGTTGTTGTATGTTCGATCGTCGGCTGTGGTATTGCCACAGAAAAATGGAGAGATTGGGGTATCAGTGGGCGGTAAGGTGCGGTTAGTTGCCACTGGCCAATGGGTAATCTAAAAAACTATGAAATAGTATTTTAGGTTACAGCATCACTTAGCAATTTGCAGACATAATATATCTACAAATAGGGTATGAAATTCATTCTTTACTTTGATAACAAAGTAAGGTGTTTACTTTGCCAAATTAACTGCCAGCAAGAATTATCAGTTACTAATAATATTTTTCCCTATAGCAGTTAATAACTTGTAAAGATTTAACTATACAAATATGGACTGCAATATGAAAGACATTTATGATGAATGGATTAGCCCACCGGAGATCTTAGAGGATAGAATAGCTATTTCTCCTTGCTCCTTACCAGAGTCTAAATCAAAGGCGATCAATCTTTTGCACAAGTATCAAAATCAATTTTTGGCGGTGTTGAAATCACAGTCCAAAAAGTTGCTGGATGCCCTAGCATTTTCAAATTAGATCTCCTGATGATTAATGAAGACCATATCTTTGATTGCCTGGGGCGTAAGTGAAACGATTGATTTTGTTGTTGCTATAAATCAATCAATTCCTAATGATTTGAAGCGTTCCAGCAGTTCAGCTTCATTGTAAATATCGATGTCTTTCACAAATTGCTCTGATTCATAATACGCTTTTGGCTTGAACTTTGCGTCTTGCTCGTACTGATCAGCGTTCTTATACCTACGAATTGAATCTGCCAGGATATTTGGTAAGTAAATCTTATGAAAGAATACTTCACTAGAGTTTTCCAGCCTAATTTGAGCATATTTCTCAAACTGTTCCGCCGAAAAGGCAATACAATTATTTAGGAACAAGTTGTATCTAAATTCTTGAAACTCAATATATAGTTTGGGTTCTTGAGTAGTCATTCCTACAAAAAGTTCATCAATCAATTCACTGGATACAATTTTAGTCAAGAATTCATCGCCAGGGAAAGGTGTTTCTTTTTTGAAGTACATGCGCTCCACTCTGCGGATATCCCGCTGGTCATTGCGCAATTGTCCATCGGGATAAAAGGAGCAAGTGTATAACTCCGGGATGATCTGCCCAGAGACATTCTTGCGAGTTAGCAGGCAACCTTCTTTATCACGGGCTGTTTGACAAGATTTTAGCTTCTGTATATCAAATTTCATTCCGGCCAGAAATGCGTGACCAAATGAATTTTGACCATCTGTAGATTCAACTCCTAACAACAGGAGTGCCATAGTCTGATTTGAAGCCATATCTGCATTTATTGATGTAGCCACTTCATTATTAACATGATTTTTAGCAAGTATTAATACTAATTTTGAAAGTTTGTTCCAATATGTTATGCATCGTTATTGCTAACCTCAACAGCGATATCAAAATGAAGCACATCTTCGCGTGCCCCAAGCTTCGTGTATAGTGCAATCGCAGGGTCATCCTCGATGTCCGCCTGTACGAAAACAACATAGGCTGCTCGCGCTACAGCGATTTTCTTTAATTCCTGGATTAACGCAGTGGCAATGCCTTCGCGTCGATGCGCTGCGGCAACAGCTAGATCATAAATATAAATTTCACTGCGCTCCTGCTCGAACTTCTGAAGTTCGTAAGCGGCGATACCCCCGACTACCAGTCCATTCTTCAAGGCTGCCAGCGCAATAAAATACTCGCTGCTTAGTAACCGATTGAGATAAGCATTGCTTGGGCGAGACGCACTATAGGTATCAACTGCTTCAAAAGCCTCACCGAAGGTAGTTAACAAGTCCTTCATAAGTGCTAGGTCATTGGCATAAAGCTGACGAATGCTAATTGGCTGGGAAGATGACATCTTTTACCTATAAGTTGGAGCTACACAAAAAGGTGGTTACGTACTCCCGCCGCCAAACGCTTAGGCGGTCTGGCGAGGGCTTCTCAAATTCACAAATTAGATTTCTTGTTTCACAGGCGGGGTAACCCCTAAGCCTCCATAAGCAGCAAACGACCGTCCAGTCGTCCGTTCTAGCACATTAATACTCGCACTGCTGATTAATTTCATGACTGTGCTTGACGATACTCCCGATTTAATTGCCCGATCGCACTCAAAGAAATTTCCTTCGGACAAACCGCTGCACAAGTCCCCGTATTTGTACAAGAACCAAAACCCTCTTTGTCCATCTGCGCTACCATATCCACCACCCGCCGCTGCCGCTCCGGCTGCCCCTGCGGCAAACCAGCCAAATGCGATACCTTCGCCGCCACAAACAGCATCGCTGAACTATTCTTACAAGC
>JAGVCD010000382.1 GCA_020059425.1 Chamaesiphon sp.
ACCGATCGATTAGCATAGGTCACAGTGGCACTCAGAGGATCAAGTTGCAGCTCGCCCCAGGTTAAAATTGGAGTGGGGATGTTGCTACTGCGCCGCAGCAGAGCATGTATCCGAGCGAGAAATTCTACGGGGTCAAAGGGTTTGCCTAAGTAATCATCAGCTCCAGCATTCAGACCTCGCGCTCGATCGACTGGGGAATCGAGAGCCGTGAGTAGCATGATTGGTACCTGGCTACCACGCGATCGGATCTCTTGGCAAATACTAATACCATCACGCCGGGGCAAGCTGACATCTAGCAGTATCAAATCGTACTCGTAGGAATCGCTTAGCTCTAATCCTATTTGACCATCAGCAGCTAAGTCTACAGCGTAATTTTCTTGGTAGAGAATAGCTTCTATTAATTCGGCAATGCTCGGATCATCTTCAACAACCAGCACTCTCATAAGCCAATGCCTGGGAGACTACCTGTTGATCATGGCACAATTTATCACCGATTTATCAAGACAGCAATTCTCATTTTAAAACCTTAGTACTATTTTCAGGCATTTACAAGCTCTTTAATCGCACAGTCATCGACGACAGAATAGTGCTTTCAGCCATTTGGATCATCGAAAACTTGAGAACCATTTCCATAATGAGAATTGCTGGTATCAGGTAAGTCAAAGGCAGTTCCATCTAATGCCATCAGTCGCAGACCATTCAGAAATGCACCAGGGGTCTGCTCGGTTCCTAATGGTAGTTATCCATTGCCTAGTTTGTTGCTGGCTCGGTCAGAGTTAGCACCAATGTTCGAGCCGTTGATTCGTGATGGATTAGGTAAATAATCGCAATATCACTACCAAATTTTAGCCATTTGCAAAATAAATCCGGGTAATTCTGGATCACAATTGACCTGCTCGGGATTGGTTAGGACGGTTACCGATCGATCGGCACGGTAACAATAGACAATGCGGCTCTGGCGATCGATTAGTAATCCCAAACTCACCCCATTATCAATATATTCCTGCATCTTGTCTTGCAAACTCTTGAGCGTATCGCTAGCTGAGCGCAGCTCAATCACAAAATCAGGACAAATTGGTGCAAAGGAAGCTTTCTGAGCATCAGTTAGGGCATTCCAGCGATCGAGTTTAATCCACGAAGCATCAGGAGAACGCATTGCTCCGCTGGGCAGGGTGAATCCGGCACTAGAATCGAATCCTTCACCCGTAGCATCTCTCTCTGCCCAGAGTCCTAATTGCACAGCAATTTTAAAATTACTATTTCCTGTGTCTGAGAAAGCTGGAGGCATAACAATTACTTCACCCTGGTTATTGCGTTCTATCTGTAGATCGGGATTGTGACTGCAAAATTCATAAAACTGCTGCTCACTCATCTGCGGTAAAGACATCAGGGATGAAATATCAACTGTTATTGAGGCCGGTTCATTTCTGATTTGTAAATTAGTCATGAGCTATATCACTCCTGCTGAGCAACCTCCATCACAGAGAATTGCTTAATGGCTATGCCCTTATTATTATATTTCGTTAGAGCGGCGGTGAAGCTAATAGCCAGTCTCCTTTTTCTGATAGTGTTTGGCTATCATGTTTCCGGCTGGTAATTACGCACCTGATTCAATTTGGTGGATGAGCGCAACGACATGAGCAATGCCATCTTCAGCTTGAATTATATCCTCATCACCATAATTTTACAGGGATTAAATTTACGAATCAGCCTCGATCGCTATCTCCATTCAAAGCGAGTTAACTACTCTTCAGCAACTCCCGGCCACAACAACCGCACCGCCATCACCGCAAAACCCGCCGCCGCCAAGCCCTTTAAAATTTTTGCTGGAAACAGTACCGACACCGAACCACCGGCTAAAACTCCGATCGCACTAGCCAACAACAAAGCCGCTACTGAACCAAAAAATACCGCCCGGGGATGGTTCGAACTACCACTGATGGCGATCGCCGCCAACTGACTTTTGTCACCAATTTCCGCGATAAACACTGTCACAAAACTCAGTCCGACTAATTGCCAATCCATAGTGCTTCTTAAAAATTTAGTGGTTAACCGCAACGCCGTTTTACCTCAGTTTATGACCTGGCAAAAGCCAGGTGGGCGCATTTGGTTTTAGTTGCTAAGTTTCTGAGTCCTTGCTCAGTTTACCGCAACGAAAACAACTCAGTTCCCGAATAAATCAAGCAAGATCAAAAAACATTATTGGCAGTCACCAACGCCGCAGTCTAACCACTTGCCCTATTATTACTCAAGATTCATAAACTTGGCTACTGTGTTCACATCCTTATCGCCCCGCCCGGAACAATTCAGCACCAGCTTGGGACTGCCACTTAATTGCGGGCAAAGGGTTTCGAGGTAGGCGATCGCATGGGAAGTCTCCAAGGCCGGAATAATTCCTTCTAGTTGCGAAAGACGTTTAAAGCCATTTAAGGCTTCAGCATCAGTAACACTGTAGTATTCTGCCCGGTGCATATCTTTGAGGAAACTATGCTCTGGTCCCACACCGGGATAGTCTAGACCGGCGCTGATGGAATGGGCTTCGGTAACTTGGCCATCGTCATCCTGGAGCAGATAACTCATCGCGCCGTGCAGCACACCCGGTCTGCCCATGGTCAAAGTGGCGGCATGTTTGCCGGTTTCAATCCCTGAACCAGCGGCTTCAATGCCAATTAGTCGTACCGATTCTTCTTGCATGAATTCATGGAACAGACCCATCGCATTGGAACCACCACCTACGCAAGCTAGGAGAATATCTGGTAAGCCGCCCCATTTTTCTTGGGCTTGGCGGCGGGTTTCTACCCCAATAATGGCGTGAAAATCCCGAACAATCATCGGGTAAGGATGCGGACCAGCCACGGAGCCGAGGATGTAGTGAGTGGTTTCGACGTTAGTTACCCAATCGCGAATCGCTTCAGAAGTCGCATCTTTGAGCGTGCCCGTGCCGGAGGTCACCGGGCTCACCGTTGCGCCTAATAAACGCATCCGAAAAACGTTCAAAGACTGCCGCTGCATGTCTTCGATACCCATATAGATAATGCACTCTAGGCCAAACCGGGCGCAAACGGTAGCAGTAGCCACTCCATGCTGACCAGCACCAGTTTCGGCGATAATCCGTTTCTTGTCCATTCGCCGGGCTAGCAACACCTGCGCCAGCGCATTATTGATTTTGTGCGCCCCGGTATGGTTGAGGTCTTCTCGTTTTAAATAGATTTGCACCCCGCTACCATCGGGGCGAGCATAGTGCTGAGTTAGGCGTTCGGCAAAGTA
>JAGVCD010000383.1 GCA_020059425.1 Chamaesiphon sp.
AAAGGTGTTTCTCCCAATGTCAAGGTAGACTTAAGTGCTACCGAACAACAAAGAGTCACCGACAACCCAGATTTAGCCGCTAGCGATCGAGATTCTGCCTACCAAGCCGCCATTGGAGTTTTCCAAAACTCCGCCCAACAACCCAACGACAACCAAAAAATTAGTCCACAGTCCTTGGGATATTAACAGCCAATATGGGTGAATTACGTACTGCTCACAGCACCGCTCAAATTAACCAGGAAATGTCCAAACTGGCCAGCCGTAGCCAAAAGTTGGGGGCGGAGCTGTATCAGCTCTATGGCGCATACCTTACCAGTTTAGCTCAGGCTATTCGTCACCAGGGCATTCAAGCCTGTTATTGCATGTGCACAAACTGCTATCCCACCGAGTTTTTGGCATTGGCTCCTAGTCATCAACAAAAGTTGCAGCGCTCTTTGCGGCGGGCGATCACTAACTCAATTATCGATTTACTCAATCAGCTGCAACCGATCGAACAACTGGATAATCCTAGTCAGTTGTTGGCTTGGCAGGATACTTTGGAGGAAGCGATCGCCGAAACTTTGCCCGGTCTGTCCAAAAAAATGAATTATCTGCTCCAACAGGCACGGGTGATTGCGCAACAGGTGCCCAGACAGGTTTTGGAAGCAGCAGCCAAGGTGGAGGCTACCGGAGAAAGCAGTGCCAATCGTCCGCACATTTTGCGGGTGTTAGTGGAACAAGATGCTCCCGATGCGTTAGATACTACCGTCGTCGTCCCAGTATATGTAATCTTTTTGCAGCTGGTCGAAATGGAATTTGCCGATCGCCAGGTCATGCATCTGCGCCAGCAAATGCATACGCTAGAATCTCAGTTGGCTACTCTTCATCATAGTTATCAACGTCAGTTGCAAAAGCTGCAAGTAGGAGCAGCAGAAGCTGCTTGGCATCATAGCTGGTTTGGTAGTGCTGAACCGGAACTAAATTCATCCCCAAATTCATCAACTGAATTGCTAGATTAGCTCTCCCTTTATACATATCATGGCCGAATCGATCGACTGGTCCAGACTGCACAAAGCCCTCGCTGTGGAATCTCAGCACGGGTTTATCGACTTAGTTGGTCAACAGTATCAGTTCAGTGAGTTTTTGTGCATTACTTTAGGGAAACCGCCCGCCCAGTTGCTGCGCCCCGATCAAGAGCAATGGCGCGACCTGGCGCGCGAATTTTCGCACTATCCCGAATTTACGGTTAGTGAGCGTAAGCGGTTATTAGCTATTACTAGTAAGTTATTAACTGAAGCCGAAGCCCAAATCGCTGCTTGGATAGATCAACAACCAGCACCGCGCTCAGTCCCCCTGCCTACGGTCAAACAGCAATCGACTCCTTTCGCCAGCCAGGCGAACCCAGCGATCGATCAAGCCGCCAGCCCACCCAGCGGGGAGATCGTAGCTCTCGATCGACCTCTCAAAGATCTGCCTAAAATCAGTGCTAAAGCCGCCGAGAGTTTAGCCCGCCTGGGTTTGTATTATGTGCGTGACTTATTGTTTTACTATCCCCGTGACTACATCGACTACGCTCGGCAAGTAGACATTCGCTCGCTAGCCGTGGGCGAAACAGTTACGTTAGTCGGTCAGGTGAAGCGCTGTAGTTGTTTTACCAGCAGCAAAAACACCAAGCTCACCATCTTAGAAATGGTACTGGGCGATCCCACCGGACAAATTAAGCTGGGTCGTTTTTATGCCGGTAGTCGTTACAGTAGTCGCGGTTGGCAAGAAATGATTAAAAAACGCTTTGCCTCCGGCGTGGTTGTCGCTGCTTCCGGCTTAGTCAAAAGCCAGGGCAAGTACGGCCTAACCCTCGACAACCCCGAAATGGAAGTGCTAGGCGAGGGCGAAGATACCATTTCTTCGATGCGGGTTGGTCGAATTTTGCCAGTGTATCCGCTCACCGAAGGGATTAGTGCTGATTTGGTTAGACGATCGATGGTGTCGGCTTTACCCAGCGCCACTTTAATTACCGATCCGCTACCTGCCGACCTACGCACCCAATATAATTTGCTGGAACTACCGCAATCGATCGCCAGCATCCATTTCCCCGATCATACTGAAGCCAAAGATCAAGCGCGACGGCGCTTAGTATTTGATGAATTCTTTTATCTCCAGTTGGGCTTTTTAGATCGGCGGCAGCAACTGCGCCAGCAGACCACGGTCGCTGTCCAGTTACCAGCCAACTCTTTGCTGGATCAGCTGCGCCAGATTTTGCCCTTCAGCTTAACCAATGCCCAAGAACGAGTACTAGCCGAGATCTTACAAGACTTGCAAAAAGCCCAGCCCATGAACCGGATGGTACAGGGTGATGTCGGCTCCGGTAAGACAGTGGTAGCGGTCATGGCCATTTTGGCGGCGATTCAGTCTGGCTACCAAACAGCCCTGATGGCTCCCACCGAGGTGTTAGCCGAGCAACACTATCGCAAGTTTGTATCTTGGTTTAATCTTTTGCATTTGCCGGTGGAATTGCTGACTGGCTCTACCAAAGCGGCCAAACGCAAACAAATCTACCGCGAATTAGAGACCGGCGAGCTGTCTATTATTGTCGGTACCCATGCCTTAATTCAAGATAAAGTGAATTTTTGTCAGCTAGGACTAGTCGTTATTGATGAGCAACATCGCTTTGGCGTGCAACAACGGGCATTACTCCAACAAAAAGGCCAAGAACCCCATGTTCTGACTATGACCGCCACCCCCATTCCCCGCACCTTGGCTTTGACTTTGCATGGCGACTTAGATGTCAGTCAGATCGATGAACTACCAGCTGGACGGCAACCGATTCAAACCACGATGATTGGTGGACGCGATCG
>JAGVCD010000056.1 GCA_020059425.1 Chamaesiphon sp.
AGTCAGGTAATTTTTCGTTCTCAGCTATTCCCTAAAACCCTATATTGGGTGAGTATTGGATTGAGCATCATCAGTTTGGTACTCAATGCCCATCCTTTTTTACAAATGCCAGCGACAATTGATCGAGCTAATATGTCGATGAATAAAGCTTTGGGGAATAACTACTTAGCAGACATTCCTGCCTCTGTACAAGCAACTTGGCAATCTCAACCGTTTAGTTTTCGGACAGCCCTCCAAGGAATTAAGCAATCCAGCCCAATTCGGATTCAGCGCCACCTGCCCTTTGCTGCTCCAGCAGGGACACCCTTAACTCTCAATGTTTACCAACCTCAACTTTCTGGTAAATATCCCGCTGTAATTCAAATTTATGGCGGAGCTTGGCGCCATGGTAGTCCCGACAACAACGAAGAGTTTAGCTGCTATCTGGCTAGTCGCGGTTACGTGGTGTTATCGATCGACTATCGCCATGCCCCCCAATATCACTTCCCTGCTCAATTGATTGATGTAAGCACCGCTCTAGAATATGTACAGCAGCAAGCTAGCAACTGGGAAATAGATCTAGATCGTTTGGCAATTATGGGTCGATCGGCTGGTGGCCACTTAGCCACTTTGGCAGCTTATCAACCAGATGCTCCACCCTTTAAAGCAGTGGTTAGCTACTATGGACCAGTAGATTTAATCGCTGGATATGATGATCCACCAAAGCCCGATCCGATCAACTCCCGCCACGTCCTGCGCGATTTTTTGGGTGGCACGCCCCCGGAGTTTCCAGCACGCTATCAGCAAGCCTCGCCTTATTGGCTCGTAGATGCTACTCAACAAGTATTACCACCAACTCTATTGATCTACGGTGGCCAAGACCACTTGGTAGAAGTTCGTTATGGTCAGAAGATGGCCAGAAAACTGCAATCTATTGGTACACCTACCGTCTACATCGAAATCCCTTGGGCGAACCATGCCTTCGATGCCATTTTCAATGGTCCTAGCAATCAGTTGGCACTCTATTACACTGAGCGCTTTCTGGCTCATTCCTTACAACTAGAGGCTAAAGTCGGAATGGAGAGAAATAACCATACCACCAGCCACCTGTGACCAATCAACTACTCAACGATCGCTATCAAATTATCCGCACCCTGGGAGCGGGGGGCTTTGGCGAAACCTTCTTGGCTGAAGATACTCACACGCCCTCCCGCCGTCGCTGTGTAGTAAAAAGATTGCGGCCAGTACAAGGCAATCCGCAAATTAACCGGCTGGTGCAAGAAAGATTTCAGCGGGAAGCGGCTATTTTAGAGAAGCTGGGCAATGAGCATCGCCAAATTCCAGAGCTACATGCTTATTTTTATGGGCAAACCGATCAGCAATTTTATTTGGTACAAGAATGGATTGATGGTGACACGCTGAGTTCGATCGCTCAACAACAAGGTCGGTTAACCGCAGCTGAAGTCCGACGGCTGTTGATCGCTATTCTGCCAGTTTTTGACTTTGTACATCGCCAAGCGATTATTCATCGCGATGTCAAACCTGACAACATTAAAGCTATTGCTTCTCATCACCCGCAATAGATCCAGCTACCAGCATCACTAAGTACTATCAAAATATTAACAATCGGGGCTTTTCTAAAGCTTGGCAGCAACTACCGATCGATCTGCAATCCAACACTACCATCCATCCCCAAGGCTATGATTCTTTTGTACAATGGTGGAACTCGGTAACAGCTGTCGATTTGAATGCCCTGCGAACAAATCAACAGGCTGAGGTGCAAGTAAGCGCCACCTATCGCATGAAAAACAATCGATTACAGCCATTTACCCTCCGCTATATCCTGGTTTGGAATGAGACCGACCAGGAATGGCTGATTGCCAAAATCAGACGTAGTTAGTGTTAACATTTTTAGCAATAAATGTTATGTATGTACCAAATAATGGTAAAACTGGCCAGGATGTAACGTTAGCTCTCAATTAAGAAATCATATTATTTGACTAAACTAACATTTAGGTACAGCTTTGCTTCCCTAAACATCTCTGAAATTTGTCAGTCGAAGTTCTCATCACCAATTAATTTTTCAGTTGAAAATCTTGGTATGGAAGCGGTTTTCATAATTTCAACAACTTTTTTACAAAAGTTTTAGCGATATTCAAATTTTGATCAGTAATGTGGGAAGCCTAAAGAAATATGACTATTGAGGCATTGAGCATGAAACTAATTGAGCGGAGCTCCCAGCGGCTAACCTTGCAAGACCGCAACCGCCCCCAAATAGCTAGGACTTGTGGTGTGTTTTGTTTGTCAGCTGGTGTGCTACTCCTAACTCTAACTCAACCTGTTGTTCAGTTACTGAGTCCTGCTCAATTGCCTCAACCACTTATTGCCTATGTAGCAGCAGCCTTAATGGCACTGGGAGCTTGGACAATTATTACAGTCACGACTACCAGAGTTTCATTCGATCGACATCAGAGTCGCCTTCAAATTGTCTGGCACCGCTTTTTAAAGGATGTTAAATACACCTGTAATCTACATGAAATTGTTGATGTTAAGCTAGAAAAATTTGTTAAAAGCTATAACATGCCCCCAAATGTTGAAAATTATTACAACTTTAATAACGAAGTCTTGCCTCAAGAATATGTAATATGGCGACTTAATCTCATCCTCGCCTCCGGACATTCCCTACCCCTCACCCAACAATTCAATTCTGATACCCAGAATGGTGAAGATATTGAAAAGCTATTTAGTTATATCAAAGAATTCTTATCGGCTCAGAACCGTTTTAGTGCCACCTGATCTGTCAATTTCGGTAGATTTATTCATCTAAATCAGTAGGTTTTGGCTATTGCCAGGAAATACGACCTGACTATCAAAGTCAGGTCGTATTTTTAATATGGGTGGAAAGTCAGTTGAATTTAACGGCAAGCTCGACGATATTCAGCTCTCTTATGGCGTAATTCTCTTTCGATCCAACGTAACCTTTCTGGGTTGTAATGATGTCTACGCAAAATTTGCGCCCGAGTTCTTTCTAAAAAATAAATGGATTCTCTTAACTCTCGGCAGAACCGATGATTGTTTCTAACTTGATAAAAACCATCACTGCGGCGATAAATGCTTTTGTGATCATTAATAGAACCTCGAACATGGTTGTCATCATAGCCCCGGATATCTTCGTAACTCTGACCGTAGCGATAATCATTGGCACTGGCGCTGGGAACATTGACAACTCCAGTCAGGGTGGCAACGGATAAACAACTCAGAGCCACCAGCTTAACTTTAGATAATTTAGCAGACATAATGAACATTCCTTTAGTAATTTTTTAATTGAGAATTACTTGGGATAAATCTCAATTTTGTTTTTTTAAAACACTCATTGTGTTTCATATATCTAAGGAGCAATCTGCCCTCAAGTTGTTCCCGACTTTGCCTAAAGAAAATATCAACTAATATGTCGATCGA
>JAGVCD010000384.1 GCA_020059425.1 Chamaesiphon sp.
CTCAGTTCGGGAACCCGTACTCAGCCCTTCCTTGCTCCCACGTCGCTCCGTCCGCTAAATTAGCACTCAGAAGTCCCGAGTGCTAATTAATTTTTATGGCTGCAATTTCTTTAAGCGTTTCTACAGTAAAACCCCTAGGCGATCGCGTATTTATCAAGGTCAGTGCTTCTGAAGAGAAGACTGCTGGCGGCATCCTATTGCCTGATACCGCCAAGGAAAAGCCCCAAATCGGTGAAGTAGCTCAAGTTGGTCCTGGCAAACTCAATGATGCTGGTGTCCGTCAAGCCTGTGATGTAAAGGTTGGCGACAAGGTACTGTACTCCAAATATGCTGGTACTGATATCAAACTGGGTAGTGAAGAGTACGTCTTACTTTCCGAGAAAGACATTTTAGCGGTTGTCGGCTAACTACAGCGGCGACCGGAGTGTTGCTCACCGTTCATCACTACAGAACAATGAGTGGCACTTCATTTATTAAAAAAGTTACTCATAATTTATAACCTCCCAGAGAATCATCATGGCTAAACGCATTATTTACAACGAAAACGCCCGGCGCGCCCTAGAAAGAGGGATGGATATCTTGGCGGAAGCTGTAGCTGTTACCCTCGGTCCAAAAGGCCGGAACGTGGTACTCGAAAAGAAATATGGCGCACCTCAAATCGTGAATGATGGTGTAACCATTGCCAAAGAAATTGAACTAGAAGACAACATTGAAAACACTGGTGTGGCTCTGATTCGTCAGGCCGCTTCCAAAACCAATGATGCTGCTGGCGATGGTACTACCACTGCAACTGTCTTGGCTCATGCCATTGTGAAAGAAGGTTTGCGCAACGTGGCCGCTGGTGCTAATGCTATTTCTCTCAAACGCGGTATTGATAAAGCTACTGTTTTCTTGGTAGAAAAAATCAAATCCCACGCTAAGCCCGTCGAAGATTCCAAGGCGATCGCTCAAGTAGCTTCCATCTCGGCTGGTAACGACAACGAAGTTGGCGAAATGATTGCCAGTGCTATGGATAAAGTCGGCAAGGAAGGCGTTATTTCCTTGGAAGAAGGTAAGTCTATGACTACCGAATTGGAAATTACCGAAGGGATGCGCTTTGATAAAGGCTACATTTCGCCTTACTTCGCTACCGACATGGAACGGATGGAAGCAGTCTTAGAACAGCCTTACATCTTAATCACCGACAAAAAAATCAACCTAGTGCAAGACTTGGTACCAGTTTTAGAGCAAGTAGCTCGTTCTGGTCGTCCGCTCTTGATCTTGGCTGAAGATATTGAGAAGGAAGCTTTGGCTACCTTGGTCGTAAACCGTTTGCGCGGTGTTCTGAATGTAGCAGCTGTTAAATCTCCTGGTTTTGGCGATCGGCGGAAAGCGATGTTGGAAGATATCGCTGTCTTGACTGGTGGTCAACTAGTTACCGAAGATGCTGGTTTGAAACTAGACAGCACCAAGCTGGAAATGCTTGGTCAAGCTCGCCGCATTACTATCACTAAAGACAGCACTACAATTGTTGCCGAAGGTAATGAAGCTGGTGTGAAGTCTCGCTGTGAGCAAATCAAGCGTCAGATGGAAGATACTGAATCTTCCTACGACAAAGAAAAGCTGCAAGAGCGTCTGGCTAAATTAGCTGGTGGTGTAGCAGTTATTAAGGTTGGTGCTGCGACTGAAACTGAAATGAAAGATCGGAAACTGCGCTTAGAAGATGCGATCAACGCAACTAAAGCAGCTGTCGAAGAAGGCATCGTTCCTGGTGGTGGTGCAACTCTAGCTCACTTGGTTCCTGATTTGGAAACTTGGGCTGCTGCTAACCTGACTGGTGAAGAGCTGATTGGTGCCATGATTGTAACGCGGGCATTAACTGCACCGTTGCGCAGAATTGCTCAAAACGCTGGCCAAAATGGTGCGGTAATTGCCGAAAAGGTTAAGGAAAAAGACTTTAGCATTGGCTACAACGCGGCGACTAACGAGTATGTCAACATGCTGGAAGCTGGTATTGTGGATCCTGCTAAGGTAACTCGATCGGCTCTGCAAAATGCGGCTTCGATCGCGGCGATGGTCTTGACTACTGAATGTATTGTGGTTGACAAGCCTGAACCTAAGGATGGCGCTCCTGCTGCTGGCGGCGGTGGTGGCGACTACGATTACTAAATAGCCCTAATTACTTGCAAGGTTGAAGGAGCCCGGATCTGGGGGTTCTGACCCCCAGTCCCCCCATTGAGGGGACGGAGATGCCTCTCCTCAAACTCCCCTAAATAAGGGTTTGAAGTAATAATCAACAATTTATGGAGTGGGGACTAAATACCAATTGACTAAACCTAAATTCCTCTGGAATTTAGGTTTTTTTGTGAGTGAGAACATCTCGATCGTGTGGCTGCTCCAAATTATTGGCAGTCAGGCCAGTGGGAATAATTCCGCCTGGATTTAGTGGAAATAAATTGCCGTAATAGTCGCGCTTGACACTCTCTACATCACAGGTCGCGGCGATGCCGGGTAGCTGGTAGATATCTGGCAGGTAAGCACCTAAGTTTTGATAGTCTTGAATGCGTTGCTGATTACATTTAAACAAGCCATGATAGGCCAAGTCGAAGCGAAACAAGGTGGTAAATA
>JAGVCD010000157.1 GCA_020059425.1 Chamaesiphon sp.
ACATCGTATTGCCGATAATTTCTTGATTAGCAAACATCAATTCGAGGAATATTTAAGCCGGTGGATCGCAATCAATGGAGAGCCAGTTAAAATCTTATCGCAGAAGCCAATGGCGCTCCTGCCGCCTAGCCCCAATTCAGAAACTATCATTTATCGATTGGAGTCCAAAACTTATCAGTTCGATCGAGTAGTAGTTTGCAATCGTACAGCAGTTGCTCAACTTTTAATTCGTAATAACTTCCAGTCGGAGAATAGTTGTGCAGTTTTAACGATTGATGGCTATCCCACTGATACTTTTGCAGCTACACTGGCGGGATTATACCAAAACCCCAAACTCCAGGTTTATGCACTGCATGATGCTTCACCCCATGGAGTTCAGATGATTTATCGGCTGCGGCGAGAAAAGATGTGGTTTCCTAATACCACTATCCCTATTATCGATGTAGGAATGATGCCCCGTCAGGTAATGAATAACCTTGATGTGAGTAATGGTCACTCTAAAAAAGTGGCTGAATTATCTCGTCGAATGCCTCCTACTGTTCGAGACAGTTTATTACCAGCTGAATTAGAATGGCTGGATATGGGTTCTTATATTGACTTAGAGTCTTTTTCATCTCAGCAAATAATTCAAATTTTGCAGCGAGCGATCGATGAGAGTAGTCAATTAAATTCAGATGACCCTCATGCAGATTTCTATTTATTAGAAAATTTTGAATAGCTAGCGATTTTGCTTATAATTAATTTGCAACCACATTTCCAAACTAACTAACAACCATAACTTTGCACCATAACGATTCCACACATCACCACGAAAATCTAGCCATTCTTGAACTATATCTTGATTAATATATGGTGCTATTTTCGCCCGTCGATCGAGCAATAAAGACCGAGCTTGACGCTGCCAATAGTTCCGAAAGCCCAGTTGAACTGGTACCATCATGCCACTTTTGGGTCGATCGATAATTGATGCTGGTAATAGATCGGCTACCGCCCGCTTCAATACTGCTTTTTCCTGTACGCCCGATAATTTATACTCTGGTGGAATTGCCATACTCATTTCGACAATGCGGCGATCGAACAAAGGCGATCGACCTTGTAGACCTGCTGCCCGAGTCAAATTATTTACCTTGGTTAAAATCTGATCGGCACCCTTAAACTTAATATTCATTGCCATCAATCGATTTAAGTAGCTCATTTCTGCATTCAAATCGGCTTCAAATAACGATGGTTCTTGGATCTGTTGCCAAATTTCGGGCTTCAGCAACTGCGGCAAATCCGCCGCACATTTTTGGAAAGATATCAAATATGCCTGTAATGGATCATGATTAACCACTGATCCATACAAACTATTAATCAACATCGGCTGATTCTTAGGGCCCCCAAAACAAGGATCACCACCCTCGCCATTGAGTGTTACCAGCACATCCTGGCTAGCCAGCTGACCAACTAACAAATTAGGTACTGTTAATGGATCACCGATCGGATCATCTAGATAAGCCATTGTTTGGGGCAATTCTTGCCACATTTGCCGTAAGGTGATTTCTAAAATATGGTGCTGTGTCCCACAATGAGCTGCTACTAGTCCAGAAAATTCTAATTCATTAGCAGATTCGGTTCCAAAGTGAATCGAATAAGTATGCACAGGGGCATTATGTAATTGGTTGGCCAAAGCCGTAATACAGCTGGAATCTAAACCGCCAGACAAAAATACCCCCACCGCCTCGTTGGTAGGCAAATATTCGAGCATCACTTGCTCTAATAAAGATCGCAAGTTACCACCATGCCACTCCAAAGATGCTGCTGGTTCAATTACTTGTTCTTGTAGTTGCCAGTAAGCCGAAATGTTTCCGGCAGGTAGTTGTCGAATATGACCAGGACGTAGTTCCCGTACATCTTGCCATAAGGTGCGATCGCCCGGAACAAAAGAACAGGTTAAGTAGTCACGCAAGGCTACTAAATCCAGTTGATTCGATCGATAGGAATTTAAAGCACTCAATCGCGGAGCAATCCATTGAGTGGCTCCATTGGTAGTATAATAAATTGTCTTGGTTCCAACGGCATCACGAACCAATAGCAGCTCTTGTGATACTTTATCCCACACCGCCAAACACCACATGCCTTGTAACATATTTAGAGTTTTTACTCCCCACTTTTCCCATAGCCGTGCTACTAAATCCAGATCACCTATTTCAGCCGGATATTCTAATTTATCTAATAACTCTGTCCGATTACTTAACCACAAGTCCCCAATCACTACGAATTGATCATTAGGGCTAATTATCCAATTATTGGCAATGGCGATCGACAACTTGCCATCACGCCAAACAACTTCTTGATCTGGACTCTCATCCCAAGCTAGTAACCATGAGGGTGAAAGTTGCTGAACTCGATAGTTCTGTTGTGGTCTGAAGTTAAAAAATTTCACTAGTGATAACAATCATGGGCATAACCCGTTATACCAAGGAGTGTTCCATCGGTAAAGTACAAAAACAAGTGAGTGTAATAAATGAGAGGGGCGAAGCCGTTGGCTTCGCCCCTCTTTGGAAGTTGTTAGCTAGCTACTAATTAGCGAGCAGCTTCTACCAACTTGCCTAAAACAACCTGTGCTGCTTTTTGACCAGCAGGGAAGCTTTGGACAATGTTATTAAGCTGAGAACCAGGCTTACCAACTGCTTGACTGCTATCAGTCAAAGATCTTAGGTAGTTGTTGTAAGAGCTAACTGCGCCGGAAAGTACAGCCGAGTTGATGGTACCATCACCACCTCTCAGACCCTGCATGGACATAGCCAACTGCTTCGCTGAATCACCACCACCCAAGGCAGTGACAAAACCACCAACTGCTGGTGAATCCGATCCAGCTGGAGAGCTGATGACGTCAAAAGCAACCTGAGCTGCTGCTGGATCAACGTTAACGGTATTGCCGTTAACAGGTTGGCTACCACTGAGGCTGGAAGCTGTAAGTGTGGCACCTACGGCATTAACTTTTGATTGAACTTCAGGAGTGAAACTAGCACTACCACTTTTGCTACCACTACCACCACCAGAAACACCACGTACCGAATCACTACCGACAGGAGCATTGCCAAAACCATCAAGGAAACTGGGCCCAGGTATAGCTAGAACTGAGAGGGGGAAGAGCACTGTTGCTAAACTAGCTAGTACCAAAATATTTTTAATTTTCATGACAAACCACAGAGTTGAACAAGAATAAAAAGTTGAAAATAAAGAACCCCATTGTGAGGAACAAGGTTCTTTATTTTTCTAGAACTTGAAGCCTAAACCAGCACTAACACCAAAACGGGATTCTTCTCCAGCAACTCGATCACCAGCAACATCTAGGATGGCCGGAGTAACTTGGAATCCAACACCATCGCTTAACTGGAAGCTAAGGGGTAAGCCGACGCTAAAATTGCGACCGTTATAGTCTGTAACTAAAGCAATATTTTCGGATACTCGGAAACCTAAGCTACCAAAGACACTGGTAGAATCGTTGTTACCATTGGTAGGAATATCTGAAATTTGACGGAAACGACCATTACCAATACCGACTGATGCAGTGAAATTATTAGTGTCGCCAACTGGTAAGACACCAGTTAGAACTCCATAAAAAGTTTCTCTAGTAGGATCTGAGTCGGTTTTGATGGCATTTTCCCAGCCAGCAGCAACTGCGAAGTTATCACCAAACTGTTTGTGTAGTTTGAAGTTAACACCAGCACGATCAAACAAACCTAGATTAGCAGCTCCAGAACCGCCGTAGCTGTTAGTGCTAACAGATGTTTCTAAACCGATTGCATTAACACTATCGCCAAGACCGAAACCAGCACCTAAACCAAAAGCACTAGTATTAGGACTAGCTCCAGGAACAAGAGCATCTTGATAACCAGTACCAATAAAGAAATCGCCGCTGTTAGCGCCAAAACCAGTAGGTGTAGTCAAACCACCTACTGGAGCGTTAGCCGATTTCTTGGCAGTAGTTTCAATGCCAGGTAAATTACCAACGCCAGCCCGATTCTGAATATCTTGTTCAGTAATGGCTACGTCGCTGCCACCACCACATTGGACAATATATTTCTGGGCTGGGTTGTTGCTATCCAGAGCAGTTAGC
>JAGVCD010000287.1 GCA_020059425.1 Chamaesiphon sp.
ATCTGCATTAACTGCCGTCGGAGCTACACTGGAGGGCTGGTTAGAGGTGATTTCCTTTTTGATAGTTACCACTCCCTCTTCGGTGACAGTGCGCACCTGTGGTGTCGGTTGGCGACCGCGCAGTAAGTTATCTACCATGTCAGCTACGCTGTCGTGCACGACCCAGCGATGCCGTTCTTGCATTTCGACGGCGATGGTGAAGGTCGGTGGAGCTTTGCGCTCCAAGACGGTTTTTTGAGAAGAGCGGCGGCGGGCTTCTTCGTCGCCCAGGGTCACGGCTTGAATGCCACCAATCAGATCGGAAAGAGTCGGATTTTTGATCAGGTTTTCTAGCTGGTTGCCGTGCGCGGTGCCCACCAGTTGTACGCCCCGTTCAGCGATCGTTCTGGCCGCCATGGCTTCTAGTTCGGTGCCAATTTCATCAATCACAATTACTTCGGGCATGTGGTTTTCCACCGCTTCGATCATTACCTGATGTTGCAGCTCGGGTTTAGATACCTGCATCCGCCGGGCTCGTCCGATCGCCGGATGCGGAATATCGCCATCACCAGCAATTTCGTTGGAGGTATCAATGATCACGACCCGTTTGTTCAGATCATCGGCCAATACTCGGGCAATTTCGCGCAGGGCGGTGGTTTTGCCGACTCCGGGACGACCCAACATCAAAATAGATTGACCAGTTTCCACCAAATCCCGAATCATATTAATCGTGCCAAAAATGGCTCGACCGACCCGACAAGTGAGGCCCACAATTTCCCCGGCACGGTTACGCATAGCGCTGATCCGGTGCAGGGTTCGTTCAATGCCTGCGCGGTTATCGCCGCTAAACATCCCCACTCGATCGACACAATACTGTAAATCTTCCTTGGTGACCGGAATTTCACTCAGATATTCGGCACTGTCAAAAAACCGCGCCTCTGGGTAACGACCCAAATCCAACACGACTTCAATGAGGCCACTTTTATTAGGATGAGCTTCAATGATGTGGCGAATCGTTACAGGCAAAATATCGAGCAGCTTACTGAGGTCATCGGTAATTTGCTTCCTTCCCAAACTGATGTTTTGATCCACCATTACGTTTTTATTTTACTAATGTTTCTGTTCACCCGCTGCCAGTAATTGTTTAGACTCGCTAGAAAAAATCAATACTGTCAGGTACAACGGGTTTATTAGACTGCTTCACTCAATTGATTGAGTTGATTAATTCATTAATTAGTTCTTCACTTATTGTGAGTGGACTAACTAAAATTTTTATATAGTCAGCTTGTTCATCAAAACTCCAAGCTTTCCATAAAGCTTCCGCTCTGATTTTATCTTGAATTATCTGATATTCTCTACGTTCTGGAGATATTTCTCTCCACCTCTGCCATTTTATTCGTGAAGCTTCTCCCTCTTTACTAATTTCCACATTCATCAGTGCCTCAATGACTTGATCGGCAATGATAGCAACCAACGGACTACCTTGTATTGCCGGATCGTTAGGGTCTATACTAAATTTGGCTTCCATAACTACTCGATGAAGAGCTATTAGCTCATCATAATTGCTAATTGAAAATATCATTGTAGTGACTCAATAAAAGTTGGATAGACTATTTTTTGGGATTAATGCCTGCATAAACGACATCTGCATGTTTTCCAAATCTTAATGTCCCTTCAAAGATAGTTTCATTAGGTTGAGTTCCAGGTTTTAACTGGGTTCCGGCCTTCATCTTTAACTTGAATAAGTGAGATCCTTTGCCCTTGTATGCCGGATTCCCTATGAACAAAGAATTAAATGCTTCTGCTTGACTATATTCATTAGGTGTTAGAAATACTCTGCCTTTGGAATCAGGTAATACAAGTTGATCTTTTTGAATTGCCTGAAAGCCTGTTGCATCGGTGTAGTGCTGGAAGGTTGATGTTTGTGCTATGGATACCTCAAATCCGGCAAAGCCAATTAGAGTTATAAAAAGGGCTGAGAAAAAATAGATAAAAATTCGTCGTTTCATGTAATCAAACTCTGTGATGGAGAATAACTGATGTTAGAAGTCTAAACAAATATTCAACAGATTGCAGATAATTTGAGTTGACTGACCAATTTAAAAGCGCGATCGACTGCTAACCATAAAACATCGGGGTTTTCTTCGAGCTTGGTCGTATCAGTCAACTGGTCTAAAATAGGAGCCAACATGACTCGGGCGTAGCTACCGTAGGCTACACCAGATATGAGATTTTCATGGTTCTGTACGTCTGAGAGTAAATTCATTGCTCTCAGTTTAGCAACTGTATATTGATTTGTGCCGCCAGCTAGCTGCACATAGCCCGGTAGTTTGGCATTTGCCACCTTTTTCCCGAGAGCGATCGCAGCGTGGGTTGTCCCGATGCCAATGTCTCCACTCATTGGCCTACCATCGGTTTGCCAAATAATTAGGGGCTTTGGCTCCAGGCGGGTTAAAAATTTGGCAATCCAATGTAGGTAATCTAAGGAATCTTGACCATCTGGCGCACTGATCGCCACCAACTTTAGTTGATTTAAAACCGGTGAAATTTCTAGCCACAGTTTTTGAAATTCAGCCGCGTGACCAGGCTGAGTATGAATTTCGATCGCCTGCACTGACTGGGACTGAATCAGGGGCAAAATCGCCTGGGGAGTAACTAGGTGCTGTTGTTCGGTAATATGTTGAATTGGGCAAATGGGCAAACAACGACCACAGCCATAACAGCGATCTACGATCACTCCTTGTTGGCTGGGAGTGAAAGCGATCGCCTCCGCTGGACAGATTTTGACACAGGGGCGAGGGCAATCGATCGGACACAACTGCGGATCAAAAACGGCTTTGCGGAAATGGGGGTCAATTCCATCATTAACGCTGACCATCAACCAGGGCGATGAATAGCCCACATAGCCCCGCTGCCGGGCTTGAGGCAACAGCTGTTGGGCGGCATCCAGACCGGCTTGTGCCGCTGTCACCACCGCCGGTTCTGCCGCCACATCAATACAGTCAGCACCAGCCAGAGCATATGCCAGAGCCAGATTCCGAATAGCGGGCAGATCTTGAAAACTAGCCCCGCAGATTAACTTAAACCAACTACCAGTTTGGAGAGATGCGTGAGGAGATAACAAAAGCAGAAAAAGAAAATAGCAACTTTTACCATCCTAGTCTTCTACTCTATAAAAAAGACACCACGCAAAAAGACGTAGCAATCCACTTTTACCCTCATGGGCTAATTTCCAATGGTCAGCAAATTCCCCTCTACTTACCAAACCAAGTCGCGCTTAGATTATTTTTACGATCAACCAGGCGTAACACCAGGCCAACTGAATCTTAGTCACGACGCAGCACCAGCGAAGCTGGCCGTTATTGACTATGGTCCTGACACCCTGGATGTTCATAACACTACGCCCACCCACAACACCGCCCATTATCTGAAAGCTAATTCGGTTTCTTGGTTAGATCTTTTAGGATTGGGAAATCAGCAAACCTGGCAGGAACTCAGTCAAACCTTCAATTTTCACCGGATGCTAGTGGAAGATGTAGTTAATATTCCCCAACGGCCTAAAATAGAACATTACCAAGACCAGCTTCTGATCGTGACTTGGATGGTCACTTTACCCCCCGCCAATGTGGGTGGTTTTATCAAAGAACAGGTCAGCCTAATTCTTGGTCATAATTACCTGCTTACTGTTCAGGAAGAACCCGATCATGACTGTTTTCAAGGAGTACGCGATCGCATTAACAATGGTCAAGGAGCAATTCGCCAACATGGTGCTGACTACTTAGCCTATGCCTTACTAGATGCCATTATTGATGGCTTTTTTCCGGTCTTAGAATACTACGGTGAACTGATCGAAGAACTAGAAGATGAAGTCGTCACTCGCCCCAATAAACAAACCCTGGCCAAGATCTATCAAATCCGCCGCGATTTGCTGACCCTGCGCCGAGCGATTTGGCCCCAGCGTGATGCGATTAACCGGCTGATTCGCGATGGTAGTGAATTTATTAGTGATGAAGTAAAAATTTATCTGCGAGACTGTTACGATCACACTGTGCAGGTGATGGATATGGTGGAAACCTATCGAGAACTAGCTGGGGGTTTAATGGATGTTTATTTATCATCAGTCAGCAACAAAATGAACGAAATCATGAAACTCCTCACCGTCATTTCTTCGATTTTTATTCCCTTGACCTTTATTGCTGGGGTCTATGGCATGAACTTTAGTGCTGAGAAATCGCCCTGGAATATGCCAGAACTGAGTTGGTATTGGGGCTATCCGGCTTGTCTGGGGTTGATGGGTATGACTGCGACCATTCTCGTGCTCTATTTTTGGCGGCAAGGTTGGTTTGAGAATTTTTCTGGGGTGAAATAAACCCTGGAAAGATAAAATTCGGTAGAATGTAAAGGAATATTACGAAATGTTCCTTTACCCTTTCGGAGAAATGCATGGAGCTACA
>JAGVCD010000019.1 GCA_020059425.1 Chamaesiphon sp.
AATATCGATCGAACCCTTCTCGAATATCGACCGCGCTAGTTGGAGAGCAATACCAGTAACATTTTTGCGGTGGAACGGTTCGAGCAGTACAGCACGGTAATGGCCAAAGAGAAGACATTTGACCTTTGACTAAAAAGCGCTCCTAACCAAAGCGATCGGTATACAGCCTAGTAAAGATATTTCGATTATTTTGCTTATTGCGTTTATATTTAAAGTGTGGGTATGATTGTAAAACAAAGAATTTATTATTCGACAAGGTGAGAATATGTTTCCAAATTCTACCGCTTTGCTATCCACACCGAGCGATGATGAAAAAGCCTTAGCTAAAGAGAGCAGCCGCCAACTTGCACCATTGATTCATAATGAGCGTTCCAGCACTAGTATCAGTATTTTAGAAGATGAGTTAGGGCAAAAAATAGTTGTCCCAAATGTTGCGATCAGCTTACTTTTGGAGATTCTAACCCAAATGGCACAGGGCAACGCTGTTACTCTGATGCCTTATCATGCAGAGCTTACAACCCAGGAAGCAGCCGATTTACTGAATGTTTCACGTCCTTTTTTAGTAAAACTATTAGAATCAGGAGCACTACCACATAGGATGGTTGGTAAACATCGGCGGGTATTGCTTCAAGATGTGATGAAATACAAAGAGAATATTGATCGAGCCAGAAACGAAACTCTTAATGAATTAGTCGCACAGGCACAGGAATTAAATATGGGATATGAATAAGCGTGTCAAATTTCACCGCCGTTTATGATGCCTGTGTTCTCTATCCTGCGCCACTTCGTGATTTGCTGATGGAATTAGCTTTGACCGATTTGTTTCGCGCTCGTTGGTCAGAAAAAATCCACCAGGAATGGATTCGCAACGTTCTTAAAAATCGTCCTGACTTAAACGAGAGTGAAATGCTCAGAACTAAAGCCTACATGGATACTAACGTCCGCGATGCTTTAGTTACTGATTTTGAGTTGTTAATCCCCTCTTTAGAATTACCAGACAAGAATGATCGTCATGTTTTAGCGGTGGCAATTAGGTGCAGTGCTGATGTCATAGTAACTTTTAACCTTAAGGATTTCCCGGCAGATTATCTACTGACCTTTGATGTTGAAACCCAGCATCCAGATGATTTTATTTTATATTTGCTAGATCTTTATCCTGGTCAAGTTTGTAGGGCTGCGGAGAAAGTCAGGCAGAGGTTGAGAAGCCCAAGAATGGATTACAGTAAATATTTGTCAAATCTGCTTAAACAGGGTTTGCCGCAAACAGTATCTCGCATGAATGAGCTGGGTTATGTGGATGGGTATCCCTTTAGTTAAAACATCGAACGGACTGTTACAAGTAGCGAGATTGAAGCAATCAATATGACAGCAGCCACGGATACAGACATCAAAGAGATGTTAAATGAGATCGCCGCCCAAATTGAACGGGACATGCAGGCTGATTACTTCGATAAATCTCTGCTTCAGTATCGACTGAGCCAGCGGGTGAGTAATGCCAGCAAAATATCTGTTTGAGTCAACTTCCATAATTTAAAAACTTAATATCGATCGATCCCCTTAAACTCCGGTTGCGCCCGTCCCGATTCCCCACAAGTACGCGGCGTCGGAATAATCTTCCCCGGATTCGCCAACTCCTTCGGATTAAACACCAACCTCACCCACTGCATACTCTCCAAATCAGCCTCATTAAACATCTCCGACATATAACAGCGCTTATCTGCCCCAATACCATGCTCCCCCGAAATACTGCCCCCCACCCGCACACAGAGCTTCAAAATCTCGCCACCTAACTTTTCCACCTGCTTCAAAGCACCAGCATCCGCTTGGTTATACAAAATCAGCGGATGCAAATTACCATCGCCAGCATGAAACACATTGGCCACAAAATAGCCATACTCTTCACCCAACCGGGCAATCTCCTTCAACACATAAGGCAACTGGGTGCGGGGAATCACGCCATCTTGCACATAATAGTTGGGGCTAATCTTGCCCATCGCTGCAAACGCTGCCTTTCGTCCCTTCCACAGCTTCATCCGCGTTTCTAAATCACTGGCGCTAGTGACATCCCGCGCTCCATTGTCACGACAAATCTTGTCTACCAGCTTTTTATTGGTCTGGACTTCAATATCCAAGCCATCAATCTCCACCAACAAAATTGCCGCCGCATCGCGGGGATAACAACCAGTGGCCACTACATCTTCCACAGCATTGATGCTGAAGTTATCCATCATCTCAATGCCACCGGGAATAATCCCGGAACTAATAATGTCAGAAACAGCACTACCGGCTGCTTCTACGCTGTCAAAATCGGCCAGCAATACACAAATTGATTCCGGGGTTTTTAAGATTTTGAGGGTGATTTCAGTGGCGACTCCCAAAGTGCCTTCGGAACCCACAAACAATCCAGTTAAGTCGTAACCAGGCATTTCGCCCACTTCGCCGCCGGTATCGACGATCGATCCATCCGGTAGTACTAACTTTAAACCCATTACATGATTAACGGTCACGCCGTATTTTAGGCAATGCACTCCACCGGAGTTTTCGGCAACATTACCACCCACTGAGCAAATAATTTGACTAGAAGGATCAGGGGCATAGTAAAAACCCGCGCCGCTCACCGCCTGGGTCACCCAGTTATTAATTACTCCCGGCTGCACGGTCACTCGCTGGTTAGCTAAATCAATCTTCAGGATGGCATTCATCCGGGCGGTGCCAATTAGCAGGCAATTTTCGACCGGCAAAGCTCCACCCGATAGACCAGTGCCAGCGCCCCGTGCCACCCACGGAATATTCATTCGATCGCACTCTTTAACTACCGCTGCTACTTCTTCAGTAGTTTTGGGTAATACCACCAGATGAGGCCGTTCCCGGTAGCTGGTCAGACCATCACACTCATAGGTCAACAGCTCCGATTTCTTTTGGATCACATATCTGGAACCAACGATCGCACTCATGGTAGTAGCGATCATCGGCCAGTTGATCTGGCTAGTTTGGTGCGGTGCAGTGGCGACGGTCATAGCAAAAGAAGGAACAGTGAATATGCTTCTCATTCTAAAGCAATAAACCTACGTCAATAGACTCATCACCGCTCTATTCCCACTCAGCTTGGCAATATCTGCCACCGTCACGCCGCCTTGATTCTTGAGAGATGGATCGGCTCCCGCCGCTAACAACAACTGCACGATCTCGATCCGCCGCTGGTTCGCCGCCCACAT
>JAGVCD010000305.1 GCA_020059425.1 Chamaesiphon sp.
CAATCCCAGTTGGCCGATTATCCAGATGCTTTGACTGCTTTGGCGATCATTGCCGACTGTGAAGGTGACCTAGAAGATGCCGCCATGACTCTGGGAATTAGAGCTGGACAACAACCTGGTCTCGATAACAACGATTGGCTACCGGCGATCGCCAAGCGGTGCCGCGCAGCTCTGTGCCAAGAAGATCTACGCTTAGACTTAATGAATGGCAATTGGGCCGCTGCGCTACATTTTTTGCAAACTCATAAGGTCTGCCCCAACCTACTGGCGGTACCAGTACTGTTATACGTAGACAACATCGGAATTAATCGATTCTGTGAGCCTCTAGATCGGCCATAGTGTGATATAGTAAAGAGCAATGCGGACGTGGCGGAATGGTAGACGCGCTAGTCTTAGGAACTAGTACCTCGTGTGTGGGAGTTCGAGTCTCCCCGTCCGCATCTTAAAATCAAATAAGCTTAAACTAACCAAGAATCAGTAGTTACTGATTTTTGGTTGTGGCTACTTGATCTCTACCCTGTGCTTTGGCTTGATATAAAGCTCGATCAGCAGCATCAATCAGATAAGTAATATCCATCGACGGGGTGGGGTAAACCATCGCTACTCCCAAGCTCATGGTCACACAGTTTTCCACTGCCGAGCTTTGATGTGGAATTTTTAATAATTTAATAGCGGATCGCACACTTTCTGCCACAAAAACCGCTCCGAGCAGATCGGTGTTAGGTAGTACGATCGTAAATTCTTCGCCTCCATAACGAGCAACGAAGTCACCGCTACGTCGGACTGTATTGCGCATAGCCGAACTCACTCTCACCAAACATTGATCACCAGCCGGATGACCATAGGTATCATTGTAATTCTTAAAAAAATCAATATCACACATAATCAACGACAGCGGTGATTTAAGTCGTAACATCCGCTCCCACTCTCGCTGCAAGTAATGCTCAAAACCACGCCGGTTATGTAATTTTGTGAGACTATCACGACTGGCTAAAATCTTCAGATTCCGGTTATCTTGTTGTAATTCAGCCGCCATCCTAAAATTGTCTTTGGCCTGTTTAGATTGCTGAAGCATTTGCCGAATCCGCTGACGCAAAATTGACAGGTTGATGGGCTTAGTAACATAGTCATTAGCCCCCGCTGCAAAAGCTCTCGCCACGGAATCATCATCATCCAAAGAGGTGATCATCAGAATGGGTGTTAAGCGATTAACATCTAACTGTTGGAGTTTTTCACAAAATCCAAAACCATCTAATAATGGCATGACTGCATCAACTAATACGATGTCGGGCTGATACTTAAAGTAGGCATCAATTCCATCGTTGCCATTTTTAGCTAAAATCACTTCAGCGGCATCTAGTTCTAATGCCTCACCAATGGCCGCCCGCACGAATAAATCGTCATCAACCAGTAATATTCTTGGTAGCTTAGGAGAGTCCAAAACCATAACTAATTGCTAATTCCCGTTATTTTGAAACTATTGCGGCGACAAGTACATCGGAAAATCAATCAAGGTTTTTAGGTTTGACTAACGCTCTTTAGTGTACCCTGGGTAATCGTCTGAATTAGCATTGCTGATAAAGCATTGTCTGAGCCTGACTAGTCTTTCCTTCCATAAGATAGGATAATTGAATTCATGCCAAAATCAAAGTCGCTGCGGGTAATATCTTGGTGTTTGGGATGTAGTTTTTTGTCTGGTATGGTAATTAATTCTATTAGTCCGGAAATTAGTATGGCGGCTGATGTCCCCAGCTCTCCAGTAATCAATTCATCAGCAACTATTTGTCCAGCAGCGATCGATCGAACCATCCAAAATATCGCCAGTCGCTATAATCTCCAGCGTTATCATTGGGGGTTATATGTACAGCCTCTGACTGGAGCGGTTCCCCTAGCTAACTATCAAGGTCAAAATCTTTTCATTCCAGCTTCTACCACCAAGCTCCTAACCACAGCGGCCACCTTGCGCCAGCTGGGTGGTGGCTATCGGTTACGTACCAGCATTTATCAAACTCCAGTCAGTAACCCACCCACTTTGACTGTGGTGGGGCGTGGCGATCCGACAATTACTATTACTCAACTACAGACCCTTAGTGCCCAGCTCCAAAGTAAAGGTTTTCAACAAATTGGGCAACTGAATCTGGGAGCTGGTTATTTTAGAGGAGCTAGCACTAACCCAGACTGGGAATGGGGGGATTTAACCACTGATTACGGGGTACCTACTACCAGTTTAATTTTGCAGCAAAATGCGGTAGATTTGGTGGTCAGCCCTCAGGGAGCTGGTCAGCCAGTCAGTTATCGTTGGCGAAATCAGTTGATGGCTACTCCCTGGCAAATTGATAATCGCAGTTTGACGAGCCCAGCGGGTAGCACGAGCAATATTAGTGTGCAGGGTGTCCAGGGTCGGCCTTCGTTGCAGCTCACTGGCCAATTACCAGCTAGTGTTAGCCCCCAGATTTTAAACGTGGCCATGCTGGATCCGATCGATACTTGGCGCAGTCAGTTTCAGTCTAATTTGAGACAGCAAGGCATTATGGTCGATCGCACGCAGGTGTTAACAGGGGAACCACCTCAAAACGGTGTGGAAGTAGCCGCCGTCGAATCCCCCACCCTGAGCGAGTTGAGTAAAGAAGTTAATCGCCAAAGCAATAATTTGTACGCCGAAGTGCTGCTGCGTACTTTGGGTCGCACTAATCCTAGCCATAGCACCAGCAAAAGTGACACGGCTGATCTGGGCTTAGCAATGGTCAGCAAAAAGCTCACCGAAATTGGGGTGTCCCCCGTTTACTATCGGCAAGCTGATGGTTCTGGCTTATCTCGCAAAAATTTGATCGCGCCGATCGGCCTAGTCCAAACTCTGATTGGTATGTCTAAAACGCCGGAGGGTCAGCTCTATCGTGATTCCTTGGCCGTGGCTGGGGTGAATGGCAGCTTGAAGAATCGGTTTAAGGATAGCAAGAACATTATTCAGGGCAAAACTGGCAGTTTGACTGGGGTGGCAGCTTTGGCTGGTTATATTAACCCGCCCCAATATCCTCCGCTAGCTTTCAGCATTATTGTCAATAATCACGATCGACAAAATAGCGAAATCAGGGCAGCGATGGATGAAATGGTCGGTATCTTTACCAGGCTGCGCCCTTGTTCCTAAATTATCTACAACTTCACAACTGGCCAATCAGCTTTCCGGTGGTAATTGCTCATGTCGCTAAAACTGCGCAGTTCCACCTGGGAAATTGATAACTCCTGCGGCTGATCAATCCATTGCATATTAATATCTTGCAAGACTTTAGAGAAATTAGTGCGATCGAATGACTGTGCCACATTCCCAAAATAAGCAATGGTAATATGTGCCGTAAAGTAATACTGCTGCTCAATGCTTAAATCCATCAAACCTGGATTTTGATAGATAGTGCGCCGATAAGCAATCATCCGATCGTAGCTATTTTCATCGCAGGGTACTAAGCTCACGGCGATCGCCCGAGGACGCAGCATTAAACCCATAATCTGCCAACGTACAGGCGTAGCAGTGCTTTCTTGATAAGATTTAGAACTATCCGCAATTTCCTGGCGCAGCTTCACCTCAAAATCGGCATCAGTCTGGACTGCTGCTATATAAGACTGATCCCAAATCAGGTCGGCCACGGTCAGATGTAAACTTTCCGGTTCCACCAGTGCAATCAAATCTGGCTCCAAATTTTTGACCAGCTGTTGTTGACAATTTTGCAGATTTTGATAGAAAGCTTGATTCACAACGTCTTCCGCAGCTGGTGGTGTAATTACCGAGTAGCCGGGAAACTTCTCTGGTAGACGCTGCTGGCCATGCAGTTTAAACTTAGGAGACTCCTGCAGGTTGTTTGCCTGAGAATCATAAGTGGCTGGCATCGTCAGCTTGGCCACCCGGTTGAGATAGCTATGATAATTATCGTCCACTGTCGGTCGTCTCCTGGGCTGTTGTCATTAATCAGGCCGAATAGAGTTTTTCAAACAATTCATTCGATGCCCATCTATCCAAGATATCGGATTAGGGGACGAGATTTCTAGAGTTTTTTCTTTACATTTGGTTTGTTACTGGATTTACTACTGGCTGTCCACCACTAAAGACTCTGCCGATCACCTCTTCCACGGGTGGATCGGTCACGGCTAGGTCTGTCACGGGTAAATTTGCTAGCATTTTAGCCACATTGGTAGTGAGATCCCGCCGATCGACTAACAATCGCACCTGATGTTCAGTCAAGTCGGCCACTTCGCCATAAGCAGCCAATTGCGCCGCCGGAACACTGTGGGATAGTTCTAGCTTTACTTCCCGATAGGGAGCAAACTGCTCTAGCAATTCACTGAGGGCACCGTCGTAAATTAACTGACCATTGTGAATGAGTAGTACTCGATCGCACAGCGCCGTGATATCAGCCATGTAATGACTGGTGAGCATGATGGTGGCTTGGTAACGCTGGTTGTAGTCTTTTAGAAATTCCCGGACATTGGCTTGGGCGTTAACATCTAAGCCCAAAGTTGGTTCATCTAAAAATAGTACTTGGGGCCGATGCAACAAGGCCGCTAAAATTTCGGCTTTCATTCGTTCGCCGAGGGAGAGTTTTCGGACAGGCTGGGTGAGTTTGTCGCCGATCGATAGCATTTCGCTGAGTTCGCCGACCCGTTGTTTGAATTCACCTGCGGTTAAACCATAGACGGCGCTGTTAATTTGCAGGGAATCCATCGCGGGTAAGTCCCAGATCAGCTGCTGTTTTTGCCCCATGATCAGGGTGATTTGGTGGAGAAAATTATTTTGCCGCCGAAAGGGGATGTGGTCAGCGACGCGCACCAGGCCAGTGGAGGGATGGATGAGGCCGGTGAGCATTTTGAGGGTAGTGGTTTTGCCGGCGCCGTTGGCTCCCAAAAAACCGACGACTTCGCCGGGTTCGATCGAGAAGGTGACGTTTTGGACGGCGGGGATTTGTTTGTAGCGACGTTTGAAAAAGTGGGAGAGGGTGCCTTGCAGGCCAGCGTTTTTGTCGGCCACTTTGTAAATTTTGGAGAGGTTTTCGACCTGAATGATGGGGGTCATGCTTGCGGTGGGGCGGTGGCTTTTAACAATCTAACACGGCTGGATCTTTCCGGTTTGCGGCGGGGATGGGTGATGAGGGGCTGTGGGCTATCTTAGAGCTGACTGAAATTAGATTAGTGCTAAAGTACTCTAATATTATCTGTTGGCGAAGCCTCTTGGTATGAGGATCGAATTTCATGGCTCAGTACAAGCATGATCGCTTTTTTAAGTTTTATATACAATCGTTGTACAAAACCAAAGGCAATACTCAGCAAAATATCCAGGTGCGTAATGATGAGGATTTGGAAATCGATCTGATGTTTATTAGCGATCGATCTAATCCTGGTTGGTCAGAGGAGGATTTGGGTTTATTTGATTTGTTAATGCAAGTGCATCCCACCATTGTGATCGAACACTATAGTGGATATTTAGAAGTGGCAGATCTCCATAAATCGATCACTCGGAAGAATCTATACTGGGAACCTCAGTAAAAAGAATTGGTGGAGATTGCCAAAAAAGAGCAGCAGTTGACCAGTTCTAAGAGACTATCGCCAGAGATGAGCGAGCAGATTGAAAGTCAAAATCCGTTCACTTGGATTCTGACGGTTAATTGTAGCGAGAAAATCCTGGCTCTCTGTCATGCTCAACCCGATCTAGTTCTGGGTATAGGTGTTTATCGGTTGGCTCCATTCTTGAGGATGGGAATTGTGGTGATTTCTAAGGTTGCTGATGTTCCTCAAACGATGTGGCTGAAAATGCTGGGCGACAAAGATTCTGCCCAGAGAGCATTTGGTGCGATCGAACGGTTGTCCCCTGACCGCAGATCTAAAAATGATATAATTGGTGCGTGCATTAAATACTGCGTTTATCTCCGAGACTTATCTACAGACAGTTTAACGACCGAGGAGCAAGATTTTATGAAGACGATGGCACAAATTGATGCCTTGTATGAAGCTGAAATCAATAAGGCTAAACTTGATGGCCAGCTGCAAGGTGAAGAGCGTCAGAAACAGTCGATTGCGCTTAACCTACTTCGGAAAAACATACCACTAGAAATGATCGCAGAAGTAACTGGACTTACAATCGATCGATTACAGGAATTACGATCTAACGATACTAATGATCGTCCATAATTTTAGCGCTTAATCCTACAAGACTTAGTTTTTGGGTAGGAGTTTTGGTTAGAGGTCGGGTTAGTGATGTTTAGCCTATAATTTAGGGATATATTTCTAGTCTTAATCAAGTTGCATGATAGATCCTGTAATCGCAACGACAGCCATGACGATCGCCACCATATTTTTGACGAAGGCGCTGGAAAAGTCGGGGGAGAAGTTTGGGGAGGCGATGAGTACGAAGGTGGGACAGGCGATCGACTAGATTCCTCATTTTAAAAGCACAGTTTCCCCAGCTTTGTTAGCCATAAGGACTTAAAGCGTTAGGATGTATATTGAATTCAGCCAAAAAAATATTTCCTGATTATGCTTAGTAGTTTATTGTTTCAGCAATTAGACAATATTCAAAATAACTTTGATCTCCAGCCATTACTAGAACTGGAAAAGTTAAAAGCTTTTGGTGTTGAGTATGATCGAGATGTTTTAGCAGATTTAAATATTATGCTAGAACCTAACAACAATCGATATGTTCCAATCAAGAAGTTTTTCACAGGACATCGTGGTTGTGGCAAGTCTACTTTGTTGTCCGAGTGTGCTCATAATCAAAAAAATCGATATTTTACAGTATTTTTTTCTATCGGTGATGTTAGTGAACTTGCAGATGTAGACCATACAAATATTTTGTTTGCGATCGGGGTTAGTAAGTAGGGTGCCCATAATAAATCCATGATAAATATATCTATACTTGTGAAATGTAATAAACTGAAAGATCTCTACTAGATTGAGATTGAAGGCATTAA
>JAGVCD010000099.1 GCA_020059425.1 Chamaesiphon sp.
AGCGCCGCAAAAGCGGTAATGCCCATGGCGACTGGTGCGGTGGCTACGCCCACTAAATTGCTTTGGCTCATCCGTTCGGCAATTAGGTGAATGGCGGTCACGCCCCAGGCTAAAAAGAACAGCGATTCATAAAGATTACTTAAGGGAAAATAACCAGCAGTAATCCAACGAGCAGCTAGCAAAGCGGCCATGCACAGATTGGCTACCATCATGCCAGCCGTACCAATATTTTGCAGGTAAGAAATTTTGGGAAAAGCAGCTCCGACCCAATAGACCAACATGATGACTAATAGAATTCCGAACGAAATATTATCCAGATAACCCTGGAGTATTACTAAATCCATTTGTGTACTCGCGGTGGCGAAAGATTTTGATATTATGTGCAAATTTTAGCCCAGACTTTCCAATTATAGGGATTATTCAAAGCGGTGAATTAGTGGTCACTTAGATATCTAAGCCGCTGATGGCTGGGTCTACTTGGTTGGGTATGGCAGTGAAAGCGTTACCACAGCCACACACTTTCAGGGCTTGAGGATTATTAAACCGAAAACCACCACCCATTAAATCTTGGGCAAAATCTATTTGAATAGCATCTAAAAATTGACTGAACTGTTGCTCAATACCGATCGTGAGGCTTTCTATGGCATATACCACCACTTCCGCTGGCCACTGTTCTACCAAATTCAATGTGTAATAAAACTGTTCGCAGCTGCCAGTGCCCAGAGTTAAATACAAATGGCTATCGGGGCGAGAGTTTTTCAATCGTTGAATTTCAGCCGCAGCCGGAGGAGTAATCGAGATCATGGTGGGGCAAGGATTTCAGTATCCAAAATTATAGCTGACTCCAGAAGTCTAACCAATTCTAGATAATGATCGATCGCCATCACCTGAGCACAGCCGCCACCAGAATGTGTTAAAGGTACTGAAGCAACTTTGAATTCTTATCAATCATGTCGGTAGATTTATATTCCCCTCTGGTCGTCCCGCATCTGCCTGTTGTTAAGCTCGATCGATCTCCCCTGCGTTTGGGCATTATGGCTTCCGGTGCTGGCAGTAACTTTACCGCGATTATTGAGGCTATTGAGCGCCAAGAACTCAATGCCCAAATTGTTGTTCTAGTTCATAACAAACCCGGTATTAAAGCAGTCGATCGAGCCACTCAGTACCAAATTCCTAGCGTCTTACACAACCACCAAGATTTTGCCAGCCGAGCTGAACTAGACCAAGCAATCGTCCAGACCTTCCGACAATATCAAGTAGACTGCGTGGTCATGGCCGGTTGGATGCGAGTCATTACCCAGGTTTTGATTGATGCTTTCCCGCAGCGGCTGATCAATATTCACCCCAGCCTCTTGCCGAGTTTTCCAGGAATTAAGGCGATCGAACAAGCCCTCACTGCTCAAGTAAAAATCACTGGTTGTACGGTGCATTTAGTCAGCCTAGCAGTCGATAGCGGTCCAATTTTGATCCAGGCCGCCGTGCCCATCCTCGCCAATGATGACGCGGATAGTCTCCATGCCCGGATTCAGATCCAGGAGCACAAGATTTTGCCAGCGGCTATACAAATGCTCGCTAATGGTGACAAGTAATTAACTTCTTCTAGAATTCAGAGTCCCCCCTTTTCAAGGGGGATTTAGGGGGATTCAGATTATTAATATTTAATTGAGTAGCGGATTAGTAGTGACCACAGCAGCAGTAGTTGGCCAAGAATTTCGGGGAGACGATTCCAGGCTTAAGAAAGCATCAAGAGCACCAAAATTGGTGGCATAGGTAACAGAGGATTCTTCATGACCCTTGAGTTTCACCGCACATTTCTTAAATACCCGATTATTTCCCAGAAATGGAACTAGATAATCATACGTGTCTGCACCAATAGCAATCTCGGCTCCAATTTCCTTGGTGATAGTTTCTAGTCGAAATGCCGAATTCACCGTATCTCCCAGAGCAGTGTAATCAGGTTGGCTACTACTGCCAGCATTACCGACCATGCCATAACCAGTATTCAGCCCCGCCCCAACTTTTAGCTCAAAAGGGAGAGGATAACGGCTGCTTAAAGTTTTGGTCATTTGATTAATGTCATTCATGGCTTGAAGAATGTTAATCATCTCTTGCTTTTGAATAGTTTCGGAGTTGTGAAACCAAATGGCCATCACCGCATCTCCGATATATTTATCTACCCAGCTACCATAACAACGGGTGATATGACCAGCGTTCCGGAACCAAGTGGTCATCACCTCAGAGAGAAGATTCTCATCCATCTGTCTGGTGAAAGACGTATAGTTACGCATGTCTAGAACCATTACAGACATCAATCTCCGGACATGGAGAATTGATGTAGCAGTACCATCCAGGGTACCTTCCTCTTCGGAAATAACGACTTCAGCTAATCGCGGCAAGAAAAATTTTAATTCAGTCTGGCCAAAAATTACCACATCACCGTTGTGAACAATGACCGGAATATTTACGCGGCGACCGTTAACGAAGGTGCCATTGCTACTACCCATATCGATTAGGTAATAACCGCCTTCAGTGCATTGCAACATGGCGTGATTACGAGACAGGCAGCGATCCTTGATGACGATGTCGTTTTCTTCACCTCTCCCAACCGTCCAGCACTTACCCTCGACCAACGCAAAACGGCGAGTACCGGAATCAGCTTGTAATACTAAATAAGCAGAAAGTCCTTGATTCACAGTTGAGTAACGGGTGAGAGTGGAC
>JAGVCD010000030.1 GCA_020059425.1 Chamaesiphon sp.
GATCGCCTGGTAAACAAAATAAGCTACTAACGGACCCACCAGAGCCATCGAGAAGGCATTAGCACCCAGCGTTGATAATCCACCATGAGCCAAAAGCAATGCTTGAAATAGTAAAACCAAAGTACCAATTACAGACATTACCATGGGGCCAAATAAAATTGTGCCCAGACCAGTCCCCGTAGGATGAGAGCTACTGCCACTCACCGACGGGATCTTCAGCGCTGACAAAACAAAGGTGAAAGCCCCAGCCAATGCCAACAGTAGTTTGAGTTCGGGATGCGATCGAGTAATCCGATTTAGAGAGCGCAAGCCCAAGAAAAAGAAGGGTAAAAACGCTATCCACCAAAAAAATGCCCACTCTTTAGGAAAGTATCCTTCAGCAACGTGCATGGCTTGGGCAGGAGCTGGTGAACCGACCACTAAATAAGCACTCAATCCTAGAATTGCTAATAGAGATGCTAGTTTTTGACGTTTTGTTTTCATTGTTTTTCAGTGAATGTACAAGTCGAAAATCATGCTAAACCGATAATTCACTGACGCCAAAATTCAATATACCTAGCTATTACCATCTGTGCCTCGCAGATTAGGATAAGTTTCATAATGGGCATTCTGACTTCATAAAGATTTAAAAAAGCATTCTTTATCACAGCTGCGGGACAGTGCTGGATTCTCACCAAACTTTCCCCATTCTGAAAACTTTCATCAGTATATCAGCCTCGACCGATTGGTGCCGGGAAGTTTGGGAAACTTTACCCCTCAACGAAAATGTCCCCGGCACTCGAAAGCACTAGGGACAGTCAATAAAATTAAGTAAACAGGGTGGAAGCAACTTCAATGTCAATTGAAAAAGTGTATTTAAGATTTAGTGATTCGGTTTTATAAGGATTTTAAAAGGGTTATCAAACCTAGTTAAGGAATGAATTAAATGTCGTTGCTCTTACCTATCTCACCAGAATAAGCCGAATCACATTTTAAATCCATAAGACAAAAGGCGTAACTTTTGGTCTGAATATTCACAATATTTTGCTAATTGCCAGCGCCAAAAAGTGCCCCAGTCTTTTGCTGAAGAGGCATTTAGGGGAATGGTCATCTCTGGAACATGGAATGAACGAATTGGTGTAGATGTACCCTGCCGTCAATCCTGTCATTATTTATACAGTGGAATTTAAGACTTGTGGTAGTCCCATACTGTAGTTTAATACCCTACTATTGAGGTTGTATTTGATATCTCCTTTTTGGAGTAGCGATCGCACGAAATGCTCCAAATCCGAGCCAATTTTCCGTAAATTATATTCGGTTAAGTCTTGACCGCTATAGGCTTCCACCAAATCATCAAAGTAACGGTAAACTTTTTGCAGATCGTCGTCGCCCCACACCAGCTCATTATCAGGATCGACATCCAGGGTGAGAACTTGGTCACTGGGCTGCAACTCATTATCCTTAATCTCGGCGGTGTAGATGTGAATGTGTCTGGTTGTAGACTTTAGTAACATGTAAAAAGCAGCAAACGTGCTGGCATAAAATCCCTTCTCAATTATGAGCCGATCGGCGATTTTTGCCCAGAAATTCGACCGATGATTATAACTTGGGAACAATAGATACCACCCGAGCCCGTCCACTATCAATTCAGATATTCATGTCAGATCCCACCACGATCGATCAACTTAGCCGCCAGCTAGTGGGCATTATGGGGAATGCCAATTCTACTAATCTCCTGCAAGTTGGCCAGTGCTTAACCAAGTTTTGGGCAGCAGACACCTGCTGGCTGTGGCTCAGATCTAGCCAGGCGGTAGTTTATAACGATCGACCAGACCTGAGTGCAGTGCAATTATACAGCTGCATCCAAACAGCCGTTGAGGGTGAAACTCTAGAGGTAGCTGGCTATCAGGTAATGTGGTTAGCTGTTACCGAGGGTCAGGTGGCCGTGGCCAAGTTGCAGGGGAATTGGACAACTGTTGATCAGGAAAATTTAAGGGGTATGAACAATTTACTAGCCCTGGCCTTTACCCAGACTCGTCTCCAGCAACAAATAGAAATTTCTAAACAATCTATCCGTCAGATACAAGCCCTCGCTGACGAACGCATGGCTCAATTAAAAAGCAGTCAAAATTTGTTATCTAAGCTGCAAGATGCTAACCGGCGGCGGATTAAGCAACTGGATGATAGCAATAAGATTAAGGATGAATTCATCAGTAGCATTAGCCATGAACTGCGCACCCCGCTCACTAGTATGTCGTTGGCGATCAAGATGCTGCATCAACCAGATTTGGATGAGGCGCGACGCACCAAGTATCTGGAAATTTTGGAACAGCAGTGCACTCAAGAAATTAATCTAATCAACGACTTGTTGACTCTTCAGCAATTGGAGTCCAAACAACTAGAGGCCGATCGACAATTAGTAAATCTACCCGAACTAGTCCAGCCATTACTGCAAAAATTCCAAGAAAACTGGGCAATCAAACAACTGCAACTACAGGTGGAACTTCCCGCCGTCGAGGAATGGCAAATGGAGCCAGACAGTATGCGTCGCATTCTGCAAGAATTATTGACCAATGCGGGCAAGTTTGCCGAGCCGCAGACCACCGTTAATTTCCAGATCACCGCTGGCGATTCTCCAGAAGAGAGGCTACGCCAACGACTAAAAATTCGAGTGATGAACCAAGGTCCATTAATTACCCCAGAGGAGCAAACCTACATTTTTAGTAAGTTCCGTCGTGGCCACGGCGTGACCCAACAAGCGATCGCTGGTACTGGTTTGGGTTTAGCATTGGTGAAATCTTTAGTGCAGCATTTACAGGGGGAAATCACAGTCAGCAGCCAGCCCTTGGCTGAACAGACTGCCAATAGTCATTTAGCTGTGACTTGTTTTGATGTATTTTTGCCGCTGGGAGCGCCCTAATGATTAAGCAGCAGTCGATCAATTCTGCTGATTTTGTGACTAGCCACCACCGAACTACCAAAAAGCTTTTGCCCTTGCAGCGTCAGATCAAGATTTTTCATGCCTTGGGTGATGTGTTACTGGTTATTTCTGCTGATTTATTGCTCAATAAAAATCGACCGCAGCGCCAGCACCGCCCAGCCCAAAAATTAGTTAATACTTTAATTCGGTTAGGACCAACCTTTATTAAAATTGGTCAAACTCTTTCGACGCGCGTCGATTTGTTGCCCCCTGCCTATGTAGAAGCTTTGGCTCAACTCCAAGATCGGGTGCCAGCTTTTAGTACCACCACTGCGATCAAGATCATTGAGCGCGAATTAGGCCAGCCCTTAAGCCAGCTATACCAAGAATTTGAACTCCAGCCGATCGCCGCCGCTAGTTTGGGTCAGGTACACCGCGCCCGGCTACCCAGCGGTGAACTGGTGGTGGTAAAAGTGCAACGACCGGGTTTAGAAGAATTATTCCGGTTAGATTTTCAAATTTTGCAGCAGCTATTACAATTCTGTGAAAATAAGTTTCCCTGGACACGTACCTATGGCCTGACGGCCATATATCAAGATTTTTTCACGCTGCTTTTTCAAGAAATTGATTATGTTAATGAAGGCCAAAATGCCGATCGATTTAGACACAATTTTCGCTCCCAAAAGATGGTAATCGCCCCAACTATTTACTGGCGATTGACAACTAGCAAAGTGCTTACCATGTCCTATTTACCAGGAATTAAGATCGATCGCAAAGAAGAATTAATCGCAGCAGGTTTTCAGCCCGCCAAAATAAATCAAATCGGCATTTGCTGCTATCTACAACAACTGATGATTGATGGTTTTTTCCAGGGCGATCCCCATCCGGGAAATATGGCCATTACTACTGAGGGCAAGCTGGCGGTTTATGATTTTGGTATGATGACTCAGCTGCAGCCTAATGCCAAAGAGCAGATGATTGATACATTTCTGTCAATCATTCGTAAAGATGCCACAGCTGTTGTCCAAAATCTGACGGCGATGGGTTTGCTGGTGGAAGTCGAAAATATGCGACCGATTAAGAAGGTGATTAGCTTTTTGCTCGATCGCTTCACCGAACGCCCTGTCAATATGCAAGAATTTGAGGAAATCCGCTTAGAAGTGGCCAATATGTATGCTCAGCAGCCCTTCCGGCTACCCTCAGAAATGGTGGCCATTTTGAAAGCCCTCTCTACGTTGGATGGTATTGCCCGCACCCTCGACCCAGAATACAATTTGGTAGCTGCCGCCCAGCCTTTTATTCGGCGGATTGCTTTATCGGAGCGAAAGACGATCGGACGGCGAATTAGTCAACAGGCTGGTAAGTTCATCACCCAACGACTGCGGGGTAAAACTGATGCCACTGCCTTAATCCAGCAATTAGAGGAGCAGTTGGCCGCCACCGAAGCAGAGTTGATTGCTCGATCGATCTCTCAAGCCAAATCACTCAAACGTTTGCAGTTAGCCGGGCGCAGTCTGGTATATCTATTGGTAAGTGCCTTGAGCTTAGTGGCCGGAATTTTATTGCTGCCAATTTCGCAAATTATCTGGGTGTGGTGTTGTTTTGGCTTGGCTGGATTGAGCGGTTTAGTGGGGCTACGTTATCTCCTGCAGTTTATTTGGCAAGAACAGTTAGATAAATTTATTGGATGATTTAGGAAACGGCATAGTCAGAATATTCACGCATCGAGGGATGATGGAAGCCAATCACAATCTCCTGTTTGGAAATCCCCATTTCCTCAAGTTCTTTATCAACTTCAATATCCGTATTATTTTCTTGCAACCAGACTTTATTGTCTTTGATATCGAAGTGAAAGATACAGGCGTGAACCCGGCGGGCTTCATCCCAGCCCGTTCTAAATAGAAGATAGTGATCATTAACCTGATCAAAAATCAGCTGAGTTTCCATCCATACTGTTTGCGATCCATACTGGGCGTACTGAGTTAGATATTCTTGCAAGCATTTGCAGTAGTAATTTAGTTTATCCATGACTGAATCTCCTGTTGATATTTCACCAAAAAAACACCCCAGTCTTTTGCAAAACTGGGCTTATTATTGAAATACAAATTATTGCCATCCTAGACAGGAACAGCTGCCAAAGCTGGTTGCCAGACTTTGCCATCCAGAGCCATTTGCTCAATATCGATCGCCAACCGCAAAGCCTTCAAGGCTTGCTCACCACCCACTGACGGCTGATTACCACAGCGCACACAGTTCACAAAATGCTCTAACTCAGCATACAGCGGCTCAATATTGCTGGTATAAACCTTCTCAATTAATCCATCCTGACGGTACAAACCCTGATGGTATTCATTAAGCTTGTCGGAATGATGGCGATGAATTAAAATCTCGTTGTTTAAAAAATTGGCTTCGGTTAAGGAACGACTACAGTGGGCTGTAATACTCCTAGTCTTACGATGAGTAACTTTACTTGCTGTCAAGGTAGCGACTACTCCGTTGGCAAAACCCAAGGTGGCCGTTACATAGTCTAAATATCTCGAAGATTCACCACTGCGACTACCACAAGCGGTAAGACCAACCACCGATGAACCGGCTAGTTCCATCAACAAATCGATGTCATGAATCATTAAGTCCAAAACCACCGACACATCATTGGCACGGTTAGAATAAGGACTCATGCGGTGAGCTTCTAAGGCTAAAACTTTTTCAGTTTTTAGTACTTGGCTCAGTTCTTGGAATACCGGGTTGAATCTTTCGATGTGGCCGACTTGTAAAATAGCTTGCGATTCGGCAGCGGCATTGACTAAGGCTTCAGCTTCTTCGATGGTGGCAGCGATCGGCTTTTCAATCAAAACATGAATGCCAGCTTCTAGACACTTAATACCCACTTCATAGTGTAGACGGGTGGGGACGGCGATACAAACAGCATCGACATGTTTAATTAATTCTTGGTAGTCTTCAAAAAAACGAGCTCGAAACTTGCTGGCTGTTTCTAGACCCTGCTCAACATTGACATCGGCAATGCCCACAAACTTCACGCCCTTGAGCAAACTCAAGACCCGAGCATGGTGTTGACCCATACTACCAACCCCAATCAACCCTACTCTGAGGGGCTGCTGTGGCATGGTCATTTGTGTAAGCATCTCTCCATCTATTTGTCTTGCTGACATGTTATGTTTCACCTTAAATATAACTCCTCCACCAACACCACTTGATAGAACCCTGTTTAAGTCATTCCAGAGACCACCAAAGTAGCCATTATTCCTAGGAGACCAAGAATTGAGACTTAGTGTTCCAATCTAGTTAACCTATTTGTTGCAAATTGTTAAGTGCAACCATTTAATTGTAAGTTATTCTTCACGTTTTCTCTCTTCCTAAATTTTGTAGATCTTCACCAAGTTCATGTCTAAAGCAGTTATTCTCCTCTCCGGTGGACTCGATTCATCCACTGTTTTGTATCAAGCTCGTCAGGATGGCTATAGTTGCTATGCTCTGTCATTTGATTATCAACAGCGCCACCAGCGTGAATTGGTGGCCGCTCAAGCTATTGCCAGAGCGGCGCAGGTGACGGAACATCAGGTCATGAGTTTTGACTTGCAAAGTTGGGGAGGCTCAGCTTTGACCGATCGATCGATCGATTTGCCGACTAACCGCAATTTAGACCAAATGGCCGCCGAAATTCCGGTTACCTATGTCCCCGCTCGCAATACAATTTTCCTGAGCTTTGCCCTGGCCTACGCTGAAACCATTGGGGCCGAGCGAGTCTATCTTGGCGTAAACGCGCTGGACTATTCCGGCTATCCCGACTGTCGCCCAGATTACATTCAAGCCATGCAGACCGTGTTTAGCCTAGGAACTAAACAAGGACGAGAGGGGCAACCAATTACCATTGAGGCTCCTCTAATTCAACTACGCAAAACCGAAATTATCCAGCTGGGCAACCAGTTAGGAGTGCCCTGGGCAGATACTTGGTCTTGCTATAGCGGTGCTGAGCAAGCCTGTGGAGTCTGTGATTCCTGTCAGCTAAGGCTGGCGGCCTTTGCTGAACTGGGATTGTCAGACCCTGTACCTTACGCCCCGCGATGAATCCGTACTCGATCGAGCCGGGTACCATCAGTGAGTACGACAGTGAGGTCGAGGTTTTGATATTTTAAGGGTTCCCCAATTTTGGGCATTTGTTGCCATCTATACATCAAAAATCCGCCCAGCGTCTGATACTCATCCGCCAGCGGCAAATTTATTTGCAAGCTATTGTTCAACTCAGTGATACTGATTTGAGCCTGCACCAAAAAAGTATCTTTGCCCGCCGGAAGAATCGGATTGGGTTTTGGATAATCTTCTTTTTGTTCGCCTAAAATTTTGGCAATGACATCCTTGCGAGTCAACAAGCCCACAATACCGCCATATTCATCCACGACGATCGACATCGCTGTGCCAGAAGCTTGCATTTGCAAAACTAATTCATCGATCGAAGTCGCCTCTGGGACAAAAACTGGCGGTCTAATCCAAGTTTTAATGGGGCTATCTAAACTGATTCGGCCAGCAGCTAAGGGCTTAGCCAAATCTCGAAAATGAATAATCCCAATAATTTCATCGGTAGAAATGCCTGTGACTGGATAACGCGAGAAATTGGTTTGCGCTACTTGCTCCATCACCTGCCGCCAAGTAGCCGTTGCTGGCACCGTTGTCATGCGTGGTCTGGGAACCATTACCTCCGCTACATTGACGGTATTCAGGGCAAAAATTTTGCTGATGATTTTGCGTTGATTAGTTTCTAGCCCAATAGATTCTCGATCGGTCGCAATCATCAACTGCAATTCTTGAGAAGATACCCGGTGACGCATGGGATCCGTATCTTTAATCCCAAAAAGCCATAAAATAATATTAGTTGATTGGTTTAATACCCAAATTAAAGGTCGAAAAATCCGGGCAATGGTGAGGCTGGGAGCACCCAGTATCCGTGCTAATCGCTCAGCATAAAGTAGAGCAATTGATTTAGGAATTAATTCTCCCAACACAATTTGCAAATAAGCCAGTAGTGAAAAAGTCAGCACAATGGCTACAGAATGAGCGACATAAATACCGCCGAACCAATTATTTAAGAATGGTGCAATAAATTGAACAACAGCTCGTTCTCCAATCCAGCCCAAAGCCAAACTAGAAAGAGTAATACCTAGTTGAGTTGTAGATAATAGTTGGTCGAGCTGTTCATGCAATTTCTGAACAGAGCGTGCCCGCAGGTCACCACTAGCAACTAACTGATTAATACGTGACCGGCGCACAGAAACCACCGCAAATTCTGCCGTCACAAAGAAAGCATTAATTGCAATAAGCAAGAAAATTACCGCCAACCGGGGAGCAATTTCTTGCAGGGAGGAATTTACAGTCCCCATTTTAGTATCGAGATCCTCGGTTAAATCAACTATAACGAATGCAATTAAACAAACCAGGACTGTGCTTCATTGCTAGTTTAGGGGATTGGCTGAAGAGCTAGGTTTTACGGAACGTTTGGGTGGTGGCTTAGGTTGTTCTGAATTAAGATTTGATTGGGCTCTGACTCTAGACTGTGGTCGATTCACTCTTGCCCTTCTAGGAGCACCAGTACCTTGATCGGCATTGCCACCAGCATTATCATTCTTAGGCTGGTCTTCTTTTTCTTCAACTGTATCGAGCTGACCATCCGGAATATTGATTTTGACCGTCGGTTCCACTGGAATATTGGCTAAGTCTAATCCAAGCTTTCGATCGACATCGGTTAAATGCAAGGTAATAGTTTTGGCCTTAGCCACAGCAGTTTTAGGCACAGTCACTTTTAAGACCACATCTTTACCATTGGCCGCTAGCGTTTGGGGTAACCCTGTAGAACTAACCACAATCGGCTTATTTTGGTCGTCACTCGCGGTTAGTACTCCTTGATTGAATTTAGCTGCTTGCCCACCCTGGTTACGCAAAGTCATATCGAGCTTGAGATTAAGACCTTCTGGCTTCACCGACTTCACCAACATCACAATCCCTTGGTCTTTGCTTTCGATCGGAAAGACCGCTGTTGGTTTATCTTTATTCGCAAACTTATCAGGCTTGTCGTCAGCTCCACCCTTAATGCCCATTAATTTCTGAGCGTTAGCCACCAGATCTTTTTCACTTAAGATTTCTGCCCCTCGGGTTTTGGGGTTTTGGTCAGCGGCCTCTTTGTTATTAAGACGAATGTCTGGTTGGGTAACCCCTTTGAGAGCAGCGTGACCAAGAGTAAATCCCACAATACCGCTGAAGATGCCTGCCCCCAGCATCAAGACCAATAACATACTAGTCATTAACAGTGCGCGATCTCGTTGGAGGTGCTTCAGCTTCATATATTTATATTTGTCAGAGTAAAACTTACATAATGCCTAATTTTCTATACTAGTCTACACTTTATTTCTTCCGACTCTCAGCGCCGCATCGCTGAATGCGCAAAAAAATTCCCTTGCAGGATAACCGCAGGGGAAAAATAGATAGGCTATTACTATAGATTAGTAAGCTAAACCCATGCTACGGGTTGTTTCTGCACCTAGATACACCCGAATGCTCAAGAAATCGGTGGGGCAAGCAGTTTCGCACCGCTTACAACCAACACAATCTTCGATGCGCGGGGAGGAGGCTATTTGAGCGGCTTTGCAGCCATCCCAAGGAACCATTTCTAAAACGTCGAGCGGACAGGCCCGAACGCACTGAGTGCAGCCAATACAGGTATCGTAAATTTTAACGCTATGAGACATATAATATGAACTCCCAACAAGTGAGTCTAGGTAGTCTAGAAACTCATAATCAAAGCTAAGTTTACCGTAGGGTCTGGGATCTGTTCACGAAAAGGCCACATAAGTTTAAAGTTTGTAACCTTATCCAAAGCAGCGAGGTCTACATTACAATTTGTGTCAGAGTTTCTTTCTGGCAGCATTGATATGAAAGCACAAGTATTTCGCGGTGTAAATCAACTGAGTTATGAGGATTTACCGATACCAGAACTAGCTACTGATGAAGTGCTGGTAGCCGTGCAGGTCGTGGGTTTGTGCCAATCAGATATCAAAAAAATCCGCTATCCTCTCTATGCACCACCCCGAATTTTTGGTCATGAGACCGCTGGGATTATTTCTCAAGTGGGGGCAGATGTGCAAGATTGGCAGGTGGGGCAACGGGTGGTAGTGATGCATCATATTCCTTGTATGCGCTGTGCTTATTGTCTAAACGAAAACTATTCGATGTGTGATGTGTATAAGCAAGTGACTACCACGGCTGGGTTTACTCCCAGTGGTGGTGGCTTTGCTGACTATGTGAAAGTACCAGGCCATATTGTCCAAAATGGGGGCTTGATTGCGATTCCTGACCAGATTAGCTTTGAGCAGGCAAGTTTTGTAGAACCGACTAATTGCTGCTTAAAAGCGGTGAAAAAGGCCAATATCCAAGCGGGTGATACGGTCTTGATTACTGGGGCAGGTCCGATCGGCCTCATGTTTGCCATGTTGGTGAAATATTTTGGTGGCCGCGCCATTACCACTGATTTAATTCCCAGCCGGGTGGAAAAGGCACTGTCGATCGGTGCCGATGCGGCTTTTTTGGCTACCGATCCAGAGTTAACCGATAAAATCCATAAATTAACCGGTGGGCTGGGAGTTGATGTCAGCTTACTAGCGGTTTCTAGCGAAAAGGCTTTTTTCCAGGCGTTGGACTGTACGCGCAAAGGGGGCAAGATTTTGTTCTTTGCAGAGTTCCCCGATGAGGTAACCATTCCTATTAATCCGAACGTGTTGTATCAACGGGAAATTGACTTAATGGGCAGTTATAGTTCGTCCTTTAGAGTACAAGGATTAGCACAAGATATTGTTTTTAATCACCGGATTGATGTGGACGCGCTGATTAGTGATAAATATCATCTGAAGGATTTGGCCGAGGCGGTGGCTCAGGCTTCGGCTCCGACACCAGAAACTTATAAGATTTTAATTTATCCTCAGCTATAGATTTGATGATGAAAGAACCAGGGATTTGGGAGTTCTGACCCTCAAATACACATCCCGTTCGTGCAGCGTTAGCGTTTCCGCTAGGAAAAAATCAGGTTGATTAGAACTGATTCTTATTCTGGATTTTGGTAATATCTACTATAATTAAGAATAATGATTTTGCCATCCATCAGCCATGTTTGTTACCAACCGCCCAATTAGCCAAATTCCCACTGATTTAGTCGGTGCGATTCAAGAACTCAAGCAAGAACTCAATGCGGTGATCTTGGCTCACTATTACCAAGAGTCGGAAATTCAAGATATTGCCGACTTTATTGGTGATTCCTTAGAGCTATCCCGGCGAGCAGCGGACACGACTGCTGATGTAATTTTATTTGCAGGGGTACATTTCATGGCCGAAACGGCTAAGATTCTGAATCCGCATAAGCTGGTGTTATTGCCGGATTTAGAGGCTGGTTGTTCCTTGGCCGATAGCTGTCCACCGGACAAATTTGCCGCTTTTAAAGCGCAATACCCGGATCATTTAGTGATTTCTTATATCAATTGCAGCGCCGATATTAAAGCCCTTAGTGACATCATTTGCACTAGCTCGAATGCCGTGAAAATTGTGCAGCAAATTCCTCCAGAGCAAGGCATTATTTTTGCGCCCGATCGCAATTTAGGGCGTTATGTAGCTCAGCAAGCCGGACGAGATTTAGTCCTGTGGCAGGGGAGCTGTATTGTCCATGAAACTTTCTCGGAAAAGAGGTTGGTACAGTTGAAAATTCAACATCCCAGCGCCGCTGTGATTGCCCACCCGGAGTGCGAAGAACCAGTGTTGCGTCACGCTGACTTTATTGGTTCTACCAGTGCGCTCTTGAAATTTACTCAGCAAGCAGATTATCAAAGTTTTATTGTGGTCACTGAACCCGGCATTATTCACCAAATGCAGAAGGCCAGACCCGATAAAGAATATATCCCCGCGCCCCCAGATGCCAACAATTGCAACTGCAATGAATGCCCCTATATGCGCCTCAATACCCTCGAAAAGGTATATTTGGCACTGCGCGATCGATCACCAGAAATTACAATGCCCAGTACTGTTCAGCAATTAGCCCTGAAACCGATGCAAAAAATGTTGGAGATGAGTTAACGGCAGAGGATTTGAGAATTAGCCCACACCAACTAGCGTTTTACTGAGCCGCGATTAATAACATCACCAGAGGTATTGATATCAAAATCTAGCGCTGCTGATTCTCCATAGATTTCTTGGAGATCGATCGGCAGGGTTTTTTCAAAATCCTTGCGACTCTCCGTCAAATACAAAAGTAGATCGCTCTCCTCCACTTGTTCTCCATCTGATCTTAAATGGCTAACAATTTGAGATGCTGGCCAATGCCAATGGTTGTCCATCATAAATAACAACCGCAACAGGGGTTGCATCAAGTTGAGCGATCGCTGGACATAACAAAGCAGAGGAGGCGATCCAGTGACTAGCCGATAATGAATTTTCTCAACCGGCGGCGGCTGAAAGTTATCTAAAAAGTTACCAGCCACATCTACTACCCAATTTTGCCAGACAATATTATTTATATGGTGCTCATCCAGCTGTTGAATCCGTTCAAACATATGCTGCCAAGCTTTAGCAAATGTATATTCTGCTTGCACCGGGGAACTGGCTACATGCTGGAAAAGGCTGTAAGTAACAGCACTATAACGACAGAAAAAAGCCGTGAAAAATTTAGCTTGATCCATTTCTTGGCAACAGCCTTGAATCAATTCAGCATCACTGGCAGATTGTAGGGCGCGAATCAATTGATGATCGGCTTCAATGAAATGTGGTATTTGCACAGGTTGGCA
>JAGVCD010000139.1 GCA_020059425.1 Chamaesiphon sp.
AATACACAACCCGTCACTTGGCCGTGAAAAATGAGGCTTAACATGCACAGCATTGATCAAATCCAAAAATAATTCTGCTGAGAGCTATAAATCAGAGCTGTCTTGATTTATAGCTAATCTCTTGGTGACAAGTAGGTATAGCGCCCCAAACTACTCTCATAATTTTGCAACAACCGTTGCGACTCCTGGAGTGTAATCCTTTTTTCCAACAGCGCTTGCTCCGATTTCTTCCGAATATTCTCTACCAAATCCTCCGCATCGTACTGCACATAACTCACCACTTCCTTCATGGTGTCGCCCTTCACCACATGCTCAATCTGATAGCCCTTGGGTGTGAGCTTAATATGCACCGCATTAGTGTCACCAAATAAATTATGCAAATTACCCATAATTTCTTGGTAAGCGCCACCCAAAAACAACGCTAAATAGTAAGGTTTATGCTTTTTGAGATGATGCAATTCCAGCACTGGTTTTACATCGCGCAGATCAATAAACTGGTCGATTTTGCCATCACTATCGCAAGTCAGATCGGCCAAGATACCGCGTTTGACTGGTTCCTCATCCAGGCGATGAATCGGCATAATTGGAAATAGTTGATCGATCGCCCAACTATCCGGAGCTGATTGAAAAACCGACATGTTTACGTAGTAGATTGAAGCCATCATCTGCTCCAATTCTTCCAAATCGTCTGGGACATAATCTAGTTCGTTGATAATGTCCATGATTTTCTTGCAGCTGGCCCAGTAAAACTGTTCGGCTCTGGCGCGTTCAGTAATACTCAAATAGCCCAAATTAAAGCGATTCAACGCTTCCTCTTTAAACTGGGTGATGTCGTGGTAAGCCTCTTGAAAGTTTTCTTTCGTGATGGTTTGGTAGGTATCCCAAAGATTGCGGATTACTTGGTGTTCTTTGTCGGTAGGGGCGTTGGGTAAGTCGGTGCGGACTTCACTGCTGCCTAACACGTCAAAAATTAGGACTGACTGGTGGGAAGCGATCGCCCGACCACTTTCACTAACCAAAATGGGCGCGGGAATCTTGCGTTCACTACAAGCATCTTTAACTTCGGCCACAATGTCATTGGCGTAATTTTGGATGTTGTAGTTTTTAGAAGCGTGGAAGTTGGTTTGGGAGCCGTCGTAGTCTACGCCCAAGCCGCCGCCTACATCCAGGTATTTCATATTGGCACCTAGCTCGGCTAGCTCTACATAGATGCGGCTAGCTTCGGCGATCGCTTCTTTGATGACCGAAATTGAGGAAATTTGGGAGCCAATATGAAAGTGCAACAGCTGCAAGCAGTTCAACATTTTGGCTTCTTTCAGCCGATCGACCACCATGATAATTTCGGGAATGGTTAGGCCAAATTTGGCTCGATCGCCGCTGGAAGTGCCCCAGCGCCCCATGCCCCGGCTGTTAAGCTTGGCGCGTACTCCCAAGTTGGGTTCAATTCCCAAGGACTTGGCTGCTTCGATCGCTAGTTCTACTTCTTCGATTTGCTCCAGCACAATAATCGGCGTTTGCCCTAGCTTCTGTGCCAGCATGGCTGTTTCTACATATTCTTTATCTTTGTAGCCATTGCAAATAATCAGGGAGCCAGGGGTATCGAGGGTGGCCAGGGCAATCATTAATTCGGGTTTGGAACCAGCCTCTAGTCCAAATTGGTAGGGCTTACCAAATTTTACTAAGTCTTCGACCAAATGGCGTTGCTGGTTGCACTTAATAGGAAATACGCCGCGATAACTGCCACCGTAATTGTATCTGGCGATCGCTTTAGCAAAAGAAGCGTTGAGTCGTTCAATCCGGTCTTCGAGAATGTCGGAGAACCGGATCAGCATGGGTAGAGCCAAATTCCGTTCTTTGAGGGAATTGACTAAATCAAACATGTCTAGGGAGCCGCCTCGATCGCCACGGGGGGAGACGGTGACATGGCCAGCGGCATTAATTGAAAAATAGGGTTCGCCCCAGCCGTTGATCCGATACTGCTTTTCACTATCTTCGATCGACCAAGATCCATTTTTACTTTCTTTATTTTTCTTCTTTTTTTTTCCCGATCCGCTGACTAGCTGCTCTGTGATGGTGATGACTTCTTCTTGGTATTTATTATCAGCTAGCCCTAATTCCATATCTTTCTGCTCCCAAAACCACTGGCGATGTTTAAGTGCAACCGAATTTATACGATCCAGAATGCTTTATTTAATATACCCCAACAAATATTCAGAGCAATCATCAAAACTTCCTGATGGCGTGAAGGTAGTGATGTATACATTAGAGGTAGATGCACCTTTATTACACGCTCCTGGCTTTGGCTAGGAGATTTTTATTGTCTATAAAAATTACATAAACGACTATTCAAAATTATCCTGATCCCTAGTCATAATGACTGGATATATCAGAGGTAGATGCACCCTGATTTATTGCTCCTGGCCTTGGCTGGGAGCTTTTTCTATTAGAATCTAGATATTACTTTTAAGCTTTTTCTCATGGCGGCAGATTTTATTTCTATTCAGGTTAAGCTTTTTGCGATCTATCAAGAGGTGCTGGGTACTAGCCAAATTGAGCGACAGGTAGCGATCGGTACTAGTGTGGGTCAGGTTTTAGCACAAATTATTGATCAGTATCCGGTGCTGGCTCCTTGGCAGGCGGTGACTAGGTTGGGGGTGAATCTACAAATTGTGTCGCCAGAGACGGTGTTGGTGGCGGGGGATGAGGTGGTATTGATTCCGCCGGTGAGTGGGGGCTAGGGCGATGATGCGATATCCTAGATTAATGCTCTCAAACACTTGTTATGCCTAATTTTTTGCTTGAAGTCGGTACTGAAGATCTGCCTGCTGGTTTTGTGGGGGATGCTACCAAGCAGTGGCAAAAGATGATTCCTGCTCGGTTGCAAGAGCAGAATTTAGACTATCAGGCAGTGCATGTTTATAGCACTCCTCGGCGGCTGGCGGTTGTGATTGAGGGTTTGCCGGAGCAGCAGCTCGATCGATCGGAAGAAATCAAGGGTCCACCAGCGGGAGCGGCTTTTAAAGATGGCCAGCCCACCCCAGCGGGGGCGGGGTTTGCCAAGAAGCAGGGCGTGGAATTAAGCGATTTGACGATCCGCCCTACCGATAAGGGGGATTTTGTGTTTATTACCAAACAAATTCCGGGGCGGCGAACTACTGACATTTTGACGGAGCAGATTCCCCAGTGGATTTTTGGTTTGGAAGGCAAGCGGATGATGCGCTGGGCGAATGGGGATCTGAAGTTTCCCCGGCCAATTCGCTGGTTGGTGGCGCTGTGGGATCAAGAAATTATGCCGATCGGTATCGTGAATGACCAAGAGGAAATTAAGAGCGATCGATGGTCTCGGGCTCACCGGGTATTGCATCCGGAGCCAGTGTCGATCGCTAGCCCGGATACTTATCTACAGATCTTGGCTCAAGCATCAGTACAGGCCGACAGGGCGGCGCGGTGGCAAGAGATTAGTACCCAGCTATTGACGGCGGCCTCGCAAAAAGGTGGGGTAACCGAGTTATACCCGGACTTGCTGGAAGAGGTTACCGACTTAGTAGAATTTCCGACAGCGGTGGTGGGTGATTTTGAGCCGGAATTTTTGGCCTTGCCGATCGAGGTTATTACCACGGTAATGGTGACTCACCAGCGCTATTTTCCGCTGTTTACCGATGCTTCCCAGCAAAAACTGCTGCCTCATTTTCTGACGGTCAGTAATGGCGACCCAGCTAAATCTGACATTATTGCAGCGGGTAATGGCCGAGTAATTCGGGCGCGGTTGGCTGATGGCCAATATTTTTATCAAGCGGATTTGGCACAGCCTCTGGCTGATTATGTGGCCAAGCTGGCGACGGTCACCTTCCAGGCCGATCTGGGTTCGATGGCGCAGAAGGTCGATCGGTTGAAAGTGAATGCTGCTTTAATTGCCGAGTCTCTCTATCTGTCAGCGGAACAAAAACAGCAGATCGATCGCACCACGCAACTTTGCAAGGCCGATCTAGTCACCCAAATGGTTGGTGAATTTCCAGAATTGCAAGGCATTATGGGCGAAAAATACGCCACCGCCCAAAACGAAGACCCCCAAGTTGCCCAGGGGATTCGGGAGCATTATCTGCCCCGCAATGCGGAGGATGATTTGCCCCAGACTCTGACTGGTCAAGTGGTGGGGGTGGCCGACCGGCTGGATACTTTGGTTTCTATTTTTGGCCTGGGGCTGATTCCGACAGGTTCCTCCGATCCCTTTGCTTTGCGCCGAGCAGCCAATGCGATCATTAATATTATTTGGC
>JAGVCD010000319.1 GCA_020059425.1 Chamaesiphon sp.
ACCATTTTCTACTTCAATAAAATTCACCTCCATATCTTTGAGGCGCTGATTCACCGAGGGATTGTGAATTATTTCATTGGTAATCCAAATCTGCTGTGATGGAAAATGCTGACGTGTTTCGTAGGCCATAGCCACCGCTCGCTCCACACCCCAGCAAAAACCAAAGGACTCAGCTAGCCGGATCGTCACTGCACCCGATCGCCAGGTGTAATTATTGGCGCGAATCTGCTTGATTAAATCGCTTTGGTATTCTGACTCCAAGGCCAAATTGGCCTCTTCTTGGTGGCCAAAACCCTTGCGATGATAATTGTCAGAATGATTCAGAGATCGCTTAAATGCTTTGGTATCCATAGGTTTAGAGTCAGGGCAAAGAAAGAATGGCAAAATTAGTTTTCGCCTCTATCTTAATGTAACGGAGAAAGCCCACTCCTTAAATTTTGATCTGTCACTCTCCACATTTCCTTCAAATTAAACCCAGGTGAAAATCGTCAGTTTCTAGCAAATTCATCTGAATTTAATTTGGGGTAGATATGCTTAATAATCTAACTTTATAGGTGATTTTTAGATCACAAACTCATCCAACCAGTAATCGCGATCGCTAAGGCATCAGCGGCATCATCGGGTCGTGGGATGTAGTCAAGGGCCAATTCTCTGGCTACAGCAGCTTGAACTTCCTCCTTTTGCGCATTTCCGTAACCAGTGATTGCTTGTTTAATTTGAGCTGGAGTAAACTCCAAGTAAGAGAGGTTATGTTGTGCCAAAACCAGCAGCAAAATTCCTCTGGCTTGGGCAACAGCAATGGTATTGGCCATACGATAAAAGAAAAACTTTTCGATCGCAACTAAATCTGGCTTAAATTCGTCAACAACAGTACTCAAGTCCTCGTAAATGATTTGCAAGCGCTGGCTAATTTCGGTCTTAGCCGGGGTTTGAATGATACCAAAATCCACCATCAGCAGCGGAGTCATACCTTTAGTCGGATTAGTCACAACATCGATAATGCCAAATCCCAGAGTGGCCAGCCCAGGATCTAAACCTAAAATTCTTTTTTTTGTCACTTATTTAACAATTACGGGAATGCTTAATAGGTTATTAACTCAGTACTAAGATTTCTGTAGTAGTGTAGAGAATATTTACAAATCCACATTTATATTTACTTTATATAATTCAACGCACTTTTTACTTTCTTTTTCTTAAATCTTTTTGGCTAGACACCAATGCCTAAAACTGCTCCAAAAACTTTACAACAGATTGATCCAGAAACTTCGCCCTACAGCGAGCGTTTCAATGAAGACACTGGAATTGTTCATAAATCAATGCAATGGCTAGCGCCAGGCTTGTTCGTAAAACGTTGGTTTATGGTCACCCTAGCTGGGGTGGTGTTTATTGGATTGGGTGTAGCCATTTGGGTGCGGCTCATGCCCATTCGATCGTTTGTACAGTTTGCTGATAGCGTTTTATACAATGTTTCTACCGTGGTACCCAATCGGGTCTCTGGTCCGATTATTTTAGCGGTGGGCTTTTTTCTACTGTTTTGGGGGCAAATGCGCTCCTTGCGAGCAGTTAGTGGGGCTTTAGATCCACAAAGTGAAAAAACGCTGCTGGACATGTTGACCAATAATCGGCGGCGGAATAGAGGGCCAAAAATTGTGGCGATCGGTGGTGGTACTGGTTTATCTACCTTGTTAAGAGGTTTGAAACGCTACAGTGCTAATATTACTGCCATTGTCACAGTGGCTGATGATGGTGGTTCTTCAGGACGGCTGCGCCGGGACTTTGGTGTTTTGCCACCGGGGGATATTCGCAACTGTATTGCCGCTCTAGCTGATGAAGAAAAATTATTGACAGAATTGTTTCAATATCGTTTCCAGGCTGGGGAAGGTTTAGAAGGTCACAGTTTTGGTAATTTATTTTTGACGGCAATGTCCGATATTACGGGTGACTTGGAGCGAGGGATTGCCGCTAGTTCTAAAGTATTAGCTATTCAAGGGCGGGTACTGCCTGCCACCCTCACCCACGTTGATCTATGGGCAGAACTAGCTGACGGGCGACGGATTGAGGGTGAGTCGCGTATTACCGAAGCTGGTGGTCAAATTGTGCGGATTGGTTGTATTCCAGAGCGACCACCAGCTTTGCCAGCGGTGCTCAAGGCCATTAGCGAAGCTAATTATATTGTGATTGGACCAGGCAGTCTGTACACCAGTGTGATTCCGAATTTGTTGGTGCCAGAAATCGCCCAAGCCATTGCCAAACGCCGAGTTCCCTGTATATATGTTTGCAATATTATGAGTCAGCCCGGTGAAACTACTGGCTATAGTGTCAGTGATCATATCAAGGCGATCGATCATGCCTGTGGTCAGCGGCTGTTTAATGCCGTGTTAGTCCAAAAGACTAGTCCGTCACCAGCTTGCTTAGATCGGTATGCCCAGGGGGATTCTTTTCCAGTCTTGTTAGATGAAGATACTGTTCAGAAATTGGGACGGCAGATTCTGTCGGTAAATGTGATGGAAGAAGATGACAAAGGCTCTCTCCGTCACAACTCCCGGAAGTTAGGTCGGGCGCTGTTTTATTGGTATCGTCAGCAGAAGTCAGAAGTAAAAGAAGTGAGAGAGCATGAGCGATCGGCATCATGAGTTGCTGGTAGATGAAACCGCCACCAGAAGACTTGGTTATGACTTTAGCAAGCGGCTAGTACCGGGAGCGGTGTTGTTGTTGTTTGGGGATTTGGGCAGTGGCAAAACTACTTTTGTGCAGGGATTAGCAGCTGGTTTGGGCATTACTGGCGCGGTGGCCAGTCCGACTTTTACGTTGGTGAATGAATATTTAGAGGGGCGTTGTCCGCTCTACCATCTGGATTTGTATCGGCTGGATCGATCGGAAGTCATTGCTTTGCACCCAGAACAATATTGGGAAGGATTGGAAGTAGAACCTGGCATTGTGGCGATCGAATGGTCGGAGCTGTTACCTGATCTGCCTCCCAGTTATTGGCAAATCACCTTTGCTCATCAGGTTGAGGCAGGCAGAACAGTGGAAATTCTAGAGTGCTATGCGCAAAGCGCATGATTAACTTGCAGTTAAGTGGCAATTTTTAAGATTTGGTAGCTAATGATACGAATTGTATAGTTCAATCCTAATAGGCTAACCATAGTTCAGTGGAGTTTCAAATCACCACCGAGCTAGCCCCGATTCTTATCCTACTTTTATGTTGGCAAACCTGTTTACTTTTCGCGATCGCTACCGCATCTTGCATTTGACTTGGTTATCTTTTTTGCTTACCTTTGTCTGCTGGTTTAATTTCGCTCCCTTTGCCGCTGTGATTGGTAAAGAGCTGAATTTAGATGGAGCACAACTAAAAACCATTGCAATTTGCAACTTGGCCATCACCATTCCTGCTCGGATCATAATCGGGGCGTTACTCGACAAATTTGGACCACGCAAAACCTACTCATTGTTACTGATGTTTGCCTTGATTCCTTGCTTAATGACAGCAATGGCTCAAGACTTTAATCAGTTGGTCATCAGTCGTTTGCTGATGGGTATCGTTGGTTCCGGCTTTGTAATCGGGATTCGGATGGTAGCCGAGTGGTTCCCACCTAAAGACATCGGGATGGCACAAGGTATATACGGTGGTTGGGGTAACTTTGGCGCTTTCGTTGCTGAGTTTGCACTGCCATTAGTGGCTGGTGCCGCAGCAGTATTCGCTGGTGGCAGCTATAACTGGCGCTTGGCGATTGCCATGACTGGGGTAATTGCGGCGGTCTACGGCGTGGTTTATTACAACAGCGTTACTGATACTCCACCTGGTAAAGAGTATAAGCGTCCCAAAAAATACGGTGCCATGACCGTTACTAGTCCGGGCAGCTTCTATGGATTACTAGCCATGAACTTTGGCTTAATATTTGCCCTCGGACTACTGGCTTGGCGGTTGGCTCAACCTAAAATCCATTTCTTAAATACAGGTTCCATGTATTTAGTATGGATGGGATTATTAGGTCTGTATTCTTACCAAAGTTATCAAGCTTGGCAGGTTAATAAAGAGATGCTCACTGGTCAAAAGACCTATTCTCCCCAAGAGCGCTATGAATTTCGTCAAGTAGCTTTGCTTCAATTCACTTACATTACCAACTTTGGTTCAGAACTGGCCGCTGTATCAATGCTGCCTCTGTTTTTTGAAAAAACCTTTGCTTTAGATCACGCTTTAGCAGCAATGATTGCGGCTAGTTATCCCTTTTTAAACCTGTTTTCTCGTCCTAGTGGGGGCTTGATATCCGATCGATTTGGTAGTCGTAAATGGACAATGACAATCGTTTCAGTTTGTATTGGATTTGGTTATTTAGCGGCTACCAAAATCAATAGTAGTTGGCCACTAATATTAGCCGTAATCGTTATGATGATTAGTGCTTACTTTGCCCAAGCTGGTTGTGGTGGTACATATGCCATTGTGCCGTTAATTAAGCCCGAAATCACTGGCCAAATTGCTGGTAATGTTGGTGCCTACGGGAACTTTGGTGGAGTGGTTTACTTAACTATCCACAGTTTAACTAATGATGCTACGCTGTTTGCCACCATGGGAATTTCAGCATTAGTTTGTGCTGCACTGTGCGCTTTCTTCTTGAAAGAACCCCAAAATTCCTTTGGTAAAGAGACTGCCCCAGTGAATCAGGTAGGAGCTTCCCGTATTTAAATGAACGACTAGCTTATTCATGCAGAAATCCCTCTCACGAGGGATTTCTGCTGTACTAGATTATATTTTTCCGTATTGGCTGATACAGAAGCACCGCCAAATAATAAGCAACTGTATAAGTTTAGTATCACCCTTTGACCTATGGCTGACCTGACTAAAACTCTTTGCCCCTATTGCGGCGTGGGCTGTGGCTTAGAAGCATCGCCACCAGCTCGCCCCGGTAAACCCATTACGCGAGATAGTAAGGGTCGCCCCATTTGGAAAGTAGTGGGAGATAAGGCGCATCCTTCTAGTCAGGGGATGGTTTGTGTCAAGGGAGCCACCGTGGCAGAATCTTTGGACGAGGGTAGATTGCTCTATCCGATGCTGCGCGACAGCTTAGATCAGCCTTTTGAAAGAGTCAGCTGGGAGGTGGCGTTCGATCGCATCACCAGCAATATCCGTCAAACTATGATTGATAAAGGCGGTGGCGGCATTTGCATGTACGGCTCTGGGCAGCTCCAGACCGAAGATTACTACGTCGCCCAAAAATTAATGAAAGGCTGCTTAAGCAGCAATAACTTTGATGCCAACTCCCGACTCTGCATGTCGTCGGCA
>JAGVCD010000049.1 GCA_020059425.1 Chamaesiphon sp.
AAAAGAAATTCTGCGCACCACTGTTACCGAAGTACAACGAATTTTGCAAGCCGATCGAGTGTTAATTTATCAGGTATTGCCGGATGGCACCGGGAAACCCATTAGCGAAGCGGTGCTGCCTGCTTATCCAGAAATTTTAGGGATGGAATTCCCGGAAGAAGTATTTCCGCTCGAATATCAACAACTATATGCTCAAGGAAGAGTCCGCGCTGTTGCCGATGTGCAAGATCCCCACGCCGCCGTCGCCGATTGTTTGGTAGAATTTGTCGAACAATTTGGGGTGCGCGCAAAATTAATCGTCCCCATTTTGCATAGTGTCAGCGTCCATCCACCGCGATTGGCTCCACCGGCCAATCTTTTGTGGGGATTATTGATTGCTCATCAATGCGATCGACCCCGCCAGTGGATCGATTTCGAGCTTGAACTGATGCAACAACTCGCTGACCAAATCAGTATTGCCCTAGCTCAAGGTGAATTGTGGGAGCATTTAGAAGAAATTGTGGCCGAGCGTACTGCCGAGCTCCAAGCCGCTAATACTAGCTTGCAACAGGAAATCAACGAACGCACCCAGGCTGAATCGGCTCTTCGGCAAAGTGAAGAGCAATTACGCCTGATTACCAACGCCTTACCGGTATTAATCGCCTACATTGACGATCAAGAGTGTTATCAATTTAACAACCAAGCCTATGCTGACTGGTTAGGAAAATCACCCCAAAAAATTCACGGCTTTCCCATGAATGCAGTATGGGGAAAAGACGATTATCAACGAATTCAACCCCATGTGCAAACTGCTCTCAGCGGACAAATAGTCACTTACGAAAATGAAATTCATCTCCAAGATGGGAGTACTCGATCGGTCAGTGTCACCTATATTCCCCATGTGGATATTGACGATCGAGTGAGCGGTTTCTTTGCCCTCACCAGTGATATTAGTGATCGAAAGGCGATCGAACGGATGAAAGATGAGTTCATTTCGGTAGTTAGTCATGAACTTAGAACGCCTCTGACCTCTTTGCATAGTGCCTTAAAAATTCTGTCTACTGGTCGCCTAGGAACACTCCCCGCCGATGGCCAAAAATTGCTATCGATCGCTGATGAAAACACCGAACGGTTGGTGCGTCTAGTCAATAGCGTCCTCGATTTGCAACGGATCGAATCAGGAGCAGTGACGATGGAAAAACAAGCTTGTAATGCTGCTGATTTAATGACTCAAGCCGTTGCGGCGATGCAATCAATGGCTCAACAGCATCAAATTATTCTGGTTAATCAGCCCCTCGATATCCAGCTCTGGGTCGATCCTGACTATATTGTCCAAACCTTAACGAATTTAATCAGTAATGCCATCAAATTTTCGGCTCCCGGTGGCCAGGTTTGGTTAAATATCTCCACCACTACCGGGTCAAAAAATTCAGAGATTTTGTTTGAAGTGCGTGATGAAGGACAAGGAATTCCTGACGATAAATTAGAAAGTATTTTTGAGCGTTTTCAACAGGTTGATTCTTCTGATTCTCGAAAAAAAGGTGGTACTGGTTTGGGGTTAACAATTTGTCGCAAAATTGTGGAACAACACGAGGGTAAAATTTGGGTAGATAGTACTTTAGGTGTTGGTAGTAGCTTCTGCTTCACTTTACCCGTTGTGAATAATGAATCATAGACGTTTATTAATGATTGATGATGAGGAAGCTATCCAAACGGTGGTGAAATTTGGAGTTAACATGGCGGCGGGGTGGGAAGTCTTCGCCGCTAGTGGCGGCCAGATCGGTATCGAGATCGCTCAACAAGAGTTACCCGATGCCATTCTCCTCGATGTAATGATGCCAGAAATGGATGGGATTGCTACTTTTAAAGCCCTCCAAGCCAATCCCATTACGGCCAGCATTCCAGTAATCTTTCTCACCGCTAAAGCCCAAACTGCCGAACGCCGACAATTTAACGATCTGGGCATTAGTGGCGTGATTACGAAACCTTTTAATTCTCTTGATTTACCAGAGCAAATCACCAAGATCCTCCACTGGTAAGTGGTACAGGCGAAAGTTATGAAAATTCTATTGATAGAAGATGATGATTCATTAAGTACCCTCTTAACTAGAAGTTTGCATTCACAGCATTATATTGTCGATGCAGTGAAGGATGGGGAAACGGGCTGGACTTACGCAACTACTTTTGACTATGATTCCATTATTTTGGATATTATGCTGCCCAAGTTGGACGGAATTAGTCTTTGCCAGCGTCTACGGGGATCTGGTCATACGACACCGATATTACTGTTAACTGCCCAGGACACTACCACAGCTAAAGTTCAGGGGTTAGATGCTGGGGCGGATGACTATATGGTTAAACCGTTTGATTTAGCCGAGCTAATTGCCCGCGTGCGCGCCCTGCGGCGCAGAGGTAGCAATAATCCTTTGCCGCTACTGAGTTGGGGAGATCTACTCCTCAATCCTAGTACTTGCGATGTTTCCTATAATGCTAAATCTCTCACCTTAACCACCAAGGAATATGATCTATTAGAACTATTTCTCCGTGATAGTTATCACGTTTTTAGTAGCGATGAAATCATCGATCGACTGTGGTCATCTGATGATTTTCCGGCGGAGGCGACAGTCCGATCGCACTTGCGGAGGTTGCGTCATAAGCTCCAGGCTGCTGGGGCACCAAATGATTTAATCGGCACTATTCATGGACGGGGTTATTATCTCAAGGCTGCACAGTTTGATAAGAATGTAGATGGTAATGAGTATTCCCCCCCACCCATTGAACAGCAGGCTATTTCCCCTCATGCCGCTCTCCCGCTTGCTGCTCAGGTAAAAACTGATTTTAATCAACAGCAGCAGTATTTGTCTTTTCTGCAGGAAACATGGGTCACCACCAAACCTCAATGTCTCGATCGGCTCACCGAGCTAGTGGCGATCGTCGATCGATTGCGTCTAGGAGAAAGTAATGATTTTGACCACCAACAAGCCCACCAACTAGCTCACAAGTTAGTCGGTACCCTAGGGATGTTTTCTCTGTTATCTGCGATGGAGATAGCACGTCAGATTGAAAAAATATTCGATCGATCGACCTTCTTAACCCTAACAGCAGCGGCAATGTTGCCCCCTCTTCTCCAGGAATTAGCAAAAGAAATCGAGGGTAATATACCCAACACCCTTCACCAAGACTCGGCTGTGTCTAATCTGCCCCGATTGTTAATGGTCGATCTGGATTCCAATTTAGTTCGATCGCTGTCTGTGATATCCAATGCTGGTGGTTACAGCACTACGACATTTGCAACGATTGAGTCTGCTACTAATTATCTCTTCTCTGCCCCCGATTCCTTGGCACCCGCCGTCGTATTAATCAGCCTAGCCGCTAATCCGGAACCATTGTTTGGTTTTATCCACAACGTTCACCAGCGATTTCCGCACTGGTCGGTGTTGGTCTTGAGCACCAATGATGAATTGAGCGATCGATTGGCGGTTGTGCGCCATGGTGGAAAATTCCTGAGCACTATTAACTTGCCAATCGATCGCCTATTTGCAGCGGCTACTTCCCTCTTCCCACTTGAAATCTCAACTACCAAAGTCATGGTAGTTGATGATGATCTCGATTGGTTACGATCTCTTCCTAAATTATTACAACCTTGGGGCATGAAGGTAACTACCCTCGCCAATCCACAACAGTTTTGGACAGTTTTACAATTAGTTCAACCAGATGCTCTAATTTTAGACGTGAAAATGCCGGAAATCAATGGTTTAGAATTATGCCAAGTATTACGTAGTGATCCTCACTGGCAACACCTGCCAATTTTATTTCTAACGGTAAGTAACGATCTGCTCACTCAACAGGCTGCTTTCAGCGTTGGAGCTGATGATTATCTCTCCAAACCCATGATGGGCGGTGAAATCGCCCAGCGTATCCGGCACCGTTTAGCGCGGCTTCAGGCTGGACAGGTGGCTACATAATCAAATAGCATCGTGGTCATGTAACGATCAGCCCACTCCGAACCGAAGGATTTTTCTAACACCCGCCGAGTTTTATCGTTCTGCTGTTGGCGATCGCAATAATGCCGCTGACCAGCCAGAATGTTGGCAATTTCTGGTGCTAACGTCGCCGGTTGAGCTGGAGCCGCAATTTGACAATGAATTGTCAGCATTGATAGTACATAATCTAAAAAAGCAGCTTCTTCCGCAGCATCTACCGGGCGAACAAATAAACAATAGTCCGAGAAAATATCTCCCCACTCTGGTAAATCGCGCACTTGAGTAAAGCGAACTTCCGGTAAGCCAAACAAGGGCATTTGATAACTAGCCGGTAGAGATCGATCGCGCTGCACAGGCGATAAATCCACAATAGCTGCACTGATCGTCCCCCGACCACAGACAATATCCGCCCCGAAAATCGGCAGATCATAATCGGGACGGGGAAACATCACGCAGTGAAGAATGTCCAAGTTTTTTCCCACTTGAGCTAGCTCCAAGTGGATTTTCCGAAATTGCCTGGTTTGATGGCAACTATTTTCGATCACCAATCGTTCGCCCTCCAAATGGCCTTCCACATAACCCAGATCAGCCGGAATTTGATATGGCAATAGATCGAGATGCTTCTGCCAAGTCCTTTCAATGCGATCGGCTAGTTTTTGAATTAGAGGATGTTGCGTACCACGTAGTGATGTAATCATGATTTATTTAATAATTCATAAATTTGATGCGATTACTCGCAAAAAAATAATATTAGATTTGAGATCGATTGTTGAATAATTACATATTAATCAATTTATATCAATATTTTGCGACTTTATCTAAAATCATTTATTCTGGTCAATTTTACTATTATCTCCAGATAATTATCATCTCTAATGGTTTTAT
>JAGVCD010000143.1 GCA_020059425.1 Chamaesiphon sp.
CGACATCGAAATTGACTTGGAAGCGCTGAAGGGCAAAACCAAGGAAGTTAAAACTGTGCGTAACTTCACTGAAGAATATTGCCTCAAGAATGGCAAGTCCGTCATCGTAATTGGTGAAGGTCGGTTGGTGAACTTAGCGGCTGCCGAAGGTCACCCTAGTGCTGTTATGGACATGAGTTTTGCCAACCAAGCAATGGCTTGTGAGTTCTTGGTTCAAAATAAGGGCAAGCTAGCTCCTGGTATTCATTCAATCCCAGTTGCTGTGGATAAGGAAATTGCGCGTCTGAAGTTGCAAGCGATGGGTATTAATATTGATTCCCTGACACAAGATCAGATTGATTATGCGAACTCTTGGACTTCTGGTACCTAGGAATCCCCCCAACCCCCTTAAAAAGGGGGAGCCGGATCCGAAAGTCCCCCTTTTTAAGGGGGATTTAGGGGGATTCTAATCTCCCTTCGGAGTTCATTGATATCAATTAAAATGCTCTCCAGCCTGAAGCTGGAGAGCATTCCTAATGGTTCTAACTTTTACCTTGCAATTGTCCCAAATCACCAGGAGCAAAAGCCCCAAACTCGGTGATAATCGCCTTAATCAACCTTGCTGGAGTAACATCGAAAGCTGGATTGTAGAACTCTACACCTGGTGGACAAATTCTGGTCTCACCCACATGCGAAATTTCTGTGGGATCACGCTCTTCGATCGGAATCAAACTGCCATCGGTCAAACTAAAGTCGATGGTCGAGAGCGGGGCGGCTACAAAAAACGGTACATTGTGCGCCTGAGCCACAATTGCCAGATTATAAGTACCAATTTTATTAGCCGCATCCCCATTAGCTGCAATTCGATCGGCTCCTACCACCACCGCATCAATCATGCCCTTGGCCATGCAGTGACCCGCCATGTTATCACTGAGCAAAGTGACGGGAATACCCTCTTGGACACATTCCCAGGTAGTCAGTTTGGCTCCTTGCAAACGGGGCCTAGTTTCATCGGCATAGAGTCGTTCTAAACGCCCATCACGCCAGGCCGATCGCACCACCCCCAAAGCGGTTCCATAACCGGCGGTGGCTAAAGCTCCAGCATTACAGTGAGTCAATAGTCGCAGTTTGGGTGGATCGATCGGTAAAGCAGCCAATCCAAAATCCCCGATCTCTTCACAAGTCCGAATATCATCCGCATTAATTGTTTTGGCGGTCTCTAGCAGAATGCGACGAATACTATCAATATCACCAGGGGCTGCTTGAGCGGCTTTTAGCATCTTATCGATCGCCCAAAATAAATTTACGGCGGTGGGTCTGGTGGCGCGTAGCTTGACAGCGACTTGTTCCAAGGCTGTTAAGAACTCCGTCCGATCGGTCTGGTTAATTTCCCTAGCACCCAGATACATGCCATAGGCTGCTGCTACCCCAATCGCTGGGGCACCACGCACAATCATGGTGGTAATGGCCGTGGCCATGTCATCGCTACGGCTAATTTCGACCCAGGTATGCTCTTGGGGTAAACGGGTTTGGTCAATGAGGCGAACTCGATTGTTCTCCCATACCACCGGACGGACTGGAGTAACTGTCATAAGTTGGAATGTTGGTTTGGTTTAGCAACTCCCAATCTTACGACTAGCCGGGAAGATTTAACCCATTTATTAGCCTAACTTGAGGGAGTTGACTGGCACTTCATCCCAATTTTTGACCGTATGCAGGGTGGCGACCCAGCCTAGGCGTTTTTGTTCTTCGGTCAGGTCGGCCTGAAAGGATACATGACAAGCTTGGGCTAATTCTTCGTCACAGGAAGCAATGCAGGAATACATCAGTCCGATCGGATCCCGCTGTTCGTTTACCCAAATAGTAGTACTACTCATAAATTTCTCCTGCTGTATCGATCGCAACATTATCTATACCAATCTAGATTCGGATATTTCTGACAAATTTACAAGGCGCTCGTAAAGATAAGTAACCTAACAAAGTGCGCTCGACTGGTTCACCAACTACCCGCTGCAGAGCTTAAAATAGAGTTGTAATAAATCCATAATTGAGACAAGTGATGTCTGATGAAAGGTTCGATCGAATTGAGACCCAAATTAGTGAGTTGCGCGAACTAGTGCAGCATGGTTTTGTTAGCATGAAGCAGGATATAACCGGCATCGAGCAGGATATAACTGGCATCAAGCAAGATATAGCCAATATGAAACAGAATGCAAATGCGGTACGCGAAGATGTTGATGCTCTACGTCGCCGCATCGATAGCGTTGAAGGAACGTTATTAGTGGCTATTCGCGATGGATTTAAAGCACAGAGTGACTATGCTGATGACTTAAACTACGATCTTTCTAACAATGAGCGCAAAACTCGACGGTTGAGTCGGCGAGTGGCTCGTTTAGAAAGGGCGAGCGAAGACTAAACCATCTGAATATCAATCCTCGTTCTGTAGTTGTTTCTGTGGATGATTTTGCCACATGTCCAAGTAAGCATTCTCCATGTCCTTAGTAAACTGGCGAGCATTCCAGAGAGGAGCTGTACTCCGGGCATCGAGCAATTTACCAGCTACTTGTTGGCGCAGGTCAGCATCAGTACCTAGCATAATTCCCCATTCCAAATATTCTTCAGCTGACCAAGCAATACCCTCGGTGATGCCAGCGTTGACCATAAAGGTGTAGCTATTGCGGGCGGCAAACTGTTGTCCAACTCTGGTGACGAGTGGAATGCCCAGCCACAGAGTTTCAAGAGTGGTCGTGGCACCATTGTAAGGAAAGCTATCCAACATTACATCGGCGATTTGCAGATTAGCCCGGTGGGTAATTTCATCAGGATCTTTGTCTAAGAAGCGCAGACGGGAAAAGTCTAAGCCAATTTCATCAGCAATTTCTCGATAAAAATTACTAACGGCAGTGTTATCGGTTCTGGCTTTAATCAGTAAAAAGCTGTCTGGGACTTGGTGTAGTATCTGAAATTGTAGTCGGACAGTGTCTGGATGGATTTTGTAACCGACTTGAGCGCTATAGTACACTACTGCGGTTGGCGGAATATTTAGTGTTTCGCGACGAATAGTGGGGGTGCCTACTTCAAAACCATCTACGGCTACATAGGTATGGGGCAAGCGCCAAATTTTTTCGGTATAGTAATCCTGAGCATCAGCTGGCAGCACATAGGGATCGGCAATAAAGTAATCTACTTCTGGGGCACCGGCAGCATCCCAGCCTAGCCAGGTAATTTGCACTGGTGCTAAGCGCCGGGACATGACGGCGTAGATAGTGGGTATGGTTAAGCTGTC
>JAGVCD010000151.1 GCA_020059425.1 Chamaesiphon sp.
GCTTGCTCCTCAGCTTATTTTCACTTCTCGGGGGCTGTAGCTCTGCCGCCTCACCACCAAAACCAGTTATGAAAAGCAGTCCGGTACAAATTCAGCCTAGTTACCCTGGGGCGCAGAACTTGCCGATCGCTGCCCAAATAGTAGTCAAGAAAAAGACTATTAATCTGGAGGTCGCCAGTACTACCCAGGAACAGGCGATCGGTTTGATGTTTCGGCGCAGTATGCCGTCCGATCGAGGCATGGTATTCAATTTTAGCAAGCCGCAACCAGCGCAGTTCTGGATGAAAAACACTTTGATCCCACTAGATATGCTTTTTTTGAATAAAGGCGTGATCAAAAATATTCAAATTAATATCCAACCCTGCACAGATGAGCCTTGTCCTGGCTATGGTCCGAAGCCAGATGTACTGATTGATCAAGTAATTGAATTAAACGCTGGTCGGGTCACTACCTTAGGGCTAAAGGTAGGTGATAAGCTGGTGGTGCAGAGGGTGCGTCCAACTCAGCCAATCCGGCAGTAGCCCGACCTCGACTAGTTAATTCAGGACAAACAGTGCAAATCAAAATTGGTAGAGGGCTAGGTGACTTGGTGTTTGGGATGACCGAGCAAGAAATTTATCAAGTGCTTGGTCATCCGGACAAAATTTATATTGACGAGCTAGAAGATCGGGATTTGCAATATTATCAGCATAAGCTGGTCATGAAAATTGAATATGGTAATGACGATCGATTAGGTTGGATTGAAGTTCATAATAAATCAGTACAATTTCCCTGGTGTAATCCTTGGACACTCGATCGCCTAGAACTACTCAAAAACTTAGAAGAAATGATTGGCGAAGAGTATTTTTTGGAAGACTATGGTCATATGGAATCCTATTTTTTCAAGGAAAACTGGCTAGAATTACAATTTATTTTGGGTGAATTGGTCTGTGTTAACTTTGGGGTTTTCTATGGGGATAATGACCTAACCCTGTGGCCGACTTGAGTCTTCGGCATAGACATAGCTGATCTTAATTTCTTCTAGTAAATCGGCCAACAACGATTCTAGCTTGGCCACGGTGTGGCCTTTTTGCAACTCAGCACCTAGAGCGGCAGCGAAGTTCTCGGCCAGACGGCGGGAAAGTTTACCATTTTGGGGATCGCTGATAGCTTTGGTTAAACCGATATACAAAGCATCGGAAATTTGGCGGACTAATTGATCGGTAAACTGCTGGGGGGCGGCGGTAAACCCCGGAATTACTTTTAAGCTTTGGAAGGCTGGCGAATCAATCAATGCCTTTTGGAGAAAATTATTGGCGATTTCTTCTAAATCTGGCTGAATCTTAGGCAATACCCGATAGATGGCAATTTCTAAAATAATCTGAGCGATCGCTTCGACCTCATTAACATTATTCAGATCAATGTAAGAACGCTGCAATCGATCGATCACCAGTTTCGAGGCTACCCCGTTTTTAATAGAACCCTGGGCTTGACCCAAGACTTGGGTAACAACTACTTGAGTTAGTTCATCGGCCAACTCCCCCACCACCAAGCTATTGAGCTGATGCTGCAGTGCTGATAAATTGATTAGGGCGGCTTGGTGCCCCCGAATAGTCACAGGCACAATACGGAGCAAACGGAACCAGGGTAATAGCAAAAAAAGATCATACCAGCGACTGAAGATCGCTTGCTGCCAAGTAATATTCGGCCAGCGGCGACGTAAGATCAAACAGCGCCGACCCAGATCGATCGCAAAAATCACCACAAATCCCAGGTCAATCCACCAAAAGTGATCGACAAAATCACCATCTTCACCGGTTTCGCGAAAATAGTTGATATCAATGAGTGGCCGTATCTGCCGATCGAAGTAAGCTAGTTCTAGCTCAGCTCCTGTTCGCTGCAAACGCTCAATATTCCAAAAAGCCTGAAAAGCACCCCGAGCGGATTCTTGGCGCATATGTACCCGCATCCGATTTTTGATCTTTTCCAGTGCGCCGGTTTTGCCAGCTAACTGAAAAGGATTGGTTTCGATCATCTTGGTACTTTGTGCCCCCAAATCTTGAACAGTGGCTGTTACTGCCGCCGATTGCCAGCCTTGTGCTTGCGTTTGTTCTTTTAATCGATCGACCGTCGCCAGATACTGAGCAGTTTCCCGATGTGGCTCAATTCCTTTGACCGGGTCGTAGACTTTGGTAACAGGATTTATATAGCGAAAGTACAAATTACGCCAGGGAATGTAGCTGAGGTCAAAGAGGACTAAACCAAAGTTGAGCAGAACTAGTAACGCCAAAGTGCGCTCTAACCAAAGCTTGTTGGTGGGACGATTAAGCAACTTCAAATCTGGGCACTCTTATGTTGAATGATGGGATGGTACCGTTCCCCATTTTAGCTATTAGACTTAGCAATTAGATCGATCGCTATTCTACATCTCATTCCCAGCGTGACTGTCAGTAGTCTGCTGTACTCACTAAATCATTGATCCAAGAAAGGACAATATTCTGAACCATTGACAGGCTGTCCCAATCCGTCCTAGTGTTTAGTCGTCTTAAAATAATAGTTGATGGTAAGTCTTGATGTTGAATGTGGAAGTTTTAGAAACCAGTTTTCAAGTAGTCCAAAACTCAGACCGTGATTTTCCAGCTGCTTTTTATGCCCACCTTTTAACTGATTATCCTGACGTTCAACCCTTGTTTGCCAGCACCCAGATGGAAAAGCAAGGACATCAGTTAGCCAACTCTTTAAA
>JAGVCD010000113.1 GCA_020059425.1 Chamaesiphon sp.
CCATTGTCGAAGTGGCCGAGACACTAGCCGATGAAACTATTGCCCGAGTTGGCCCCACTAGTGATGCTAATCGGGTAACACCTTTATCCAAAGGAATCAAAGCGGCTGTAGTGAATCGTCAAGAGGGCGATAACAACGGAAAAAAGGCAACTTGGGTACAACTAAACTATGGCGGTTGGGTGGTAGCTAGTGACCTGAAAATAATACCAGGTAATTTATCGTCAGCTGTAGTTCAAAATATCCGCAGTCAAAATAATAACGGCAATATCGACGTATTGTTTGCGCTGTCGGTACCAGTACCTCTGGTAATTGACCAAACTGAAAAAACGCTAAAACTGACTCTCTACAACACGATATCCTCTAGTAGTCTTGTCAAACTGACCAGTAATCCGATGATCGATCGAGTGACAGCGAAATCAGTTGCTCCTAGTCAGATGGAATATACCTTTGTCTATAAATCTCGTCAGCAGTGGGGCTATAAATATCGCTATGACGGTAAGAATCTAGTATTATCCTTGCGGCAGCCACCCACAATTGCCAAGCAGGGTGCTAAACCACTAACAGGTGTGAAGATTCTTCTTGATCCCGGACATGGTGGGGCTGATTCTGGAGCCGTAAGTTCTACTGGTTATGCCGAAAAAGAAGCTACTCTTTTTGCGGCCAAGTTACTCGCTAATGAGTTATTTGCAAAAGGCGCAACAGTCTATCTCACCAGAGAAACAGACAAAGCAGTTTCCTTAGAGGAGCGACGGCGCATTGTCGAACAGTTGGAACCAACTATATCTTTGTCGGTTCACTATAACTCTTCCCCCGACGATGTGAATTCATCGAAAGCCAAAGGATTTTCTGTTTTTTGGTACCATTCCCAAGCAAAAAGCTTGGCTAGTTTTTTACATACTTATACTACCCAGTATGCCGATCGACCTCAGTATGGCGTGATTTGGGATAACCTGGCTTTAGCACGACCAGCAGCGGCTCCATCGGTGCTGTTAGAATTAGGCTTCATGAGCAATCCGGAAGAATTGCAATGGATTAGTAATCCTCAAGCCCAACAACACATGGCTAAAACCTTGGCCAGCGGAATTACCCAGTGGTTTATGACCGCTACTTAACTCAAATTTATATGTCTAACGAAACTTCGCTGAATTCTGACCAGTACCAGCAAAAAATGCAGCGCCGTCAGGAGGTTCAGGCGACGCGAATTGCTAACTCTATTGCTGAAAAAGGTCTGATAATCGTCAATACTGGCAATGGTAAAGGTAAGACCACCGCTGCCTTGGGAATGGTGATGCGATCGCTGGGTCACGGTTATCGGGTAGCAATTGTCCAATATATTAAAGGCGCTTGGGAACCAGCAGAAAAAGCAGTGCTTTCTAAATTTTCCGATCAGCTAGAATTTCAGGCGATGGGTGAAGGATTTACGTGGGATACGCAGGATCGCGATCGAGATATTCAAATGGCTAAATTAGCTTGGGAGAAATCGCTAAGCTATATTGTGGAAGAATCTTACCGCCTGATATTACTAGATGAGATTAATGTGGCTCTAAAACTGGGGTATTTAGACCCAGATGAAGTATTGGCGGGCTTAGAGCAAAAACCAGCTAACACCCACGTAATTTTGACTGGTCGAGGAGCACCAGCGGCCATAATCGATCGAGCTGATCTGGTCACTGAAATGAATCCGATTAAGCATCCTTTTCGGGAACAGGGTATCAAAGCTCAACCCGGTATCGAATTTTAAACAAATTATTGCTAATTTGTCAGTCTTATCCTCGCAGCACAGACTGCCAACGGCTACTCTTGTACATGCTACGACAGGACTCTAATAGTCTGAGTTCTGTTCTACCAATTTTTTTAACAGCCTTGTACTCAGCACTGCTAGTTCTTCCATAGCCAGTTTCTAAATTAACAGCATAGGGATGAGCAGCATTAGAGTCACTGTCAACGACCATCATATTCAGTTGACTAGAGCGCAACTTGCCATGGAAGCAACTGAACTCAGAATTTGCTAAAAATACTGCTCCAAAGACCTTACCACTCTTATTTTCAAAGACCACATACTCACTGTTCTGTCTACCTGGCTGATTGCTTTCTCCATAGAGAAAAGTTCCATTCGCAATCAATCGACCGCTACTGTTGGCGGCAACCACTTTCTTTTTGCCTGCCAAGGATGACGATCGCTTAGGAGTATCAGTGTTATTGCGCTCAACAACATTGCTGCGATTGGTGGTGGCGATTATCTTGCGCTTTCCAACTAAGGATGAGGGCTGGCTCGTGGTTCTGGCTATTCCAGCATGGACTGGAATTGAAGTTAACGCAGTACCCAACATAATTGTAGCCAAACAGATTTTGCTAGCAGAAAAACAAAATTTGACCAATCGATGAACCGACATATTCTTAACCCTAAGGAAAATCACGAGGTGGAGATTTGTGGGAAGTGGATTATTCCATTTTACCCTTACAGCTTGTATATACTGTTATAACCAAGTTTGCGATCAATTAAGCAAATTTTCAGCCATAAGACACAAAAATATTGATCACCGATGTAGCAATAGATACCTTATTTGATTTAGCTAGCTACGTAGTCTCGAAAACTACCATGGCAGCGCCGCAGATGCGAGAGCGCCTGATGCTCTAGCTGTCTCACTCTTTCTCGGCTCAAATGCAGGATTTCTCCAACTTTAGCCAAGGACATTTCGGCCTCGCCATCTAAGCCAAATCGCAGAGTCAGAACGTGACGTTGCTGAGGGGTTAGCTCGGCCAATATTCCTTGCAGTTCTTGGCGCAGATTGTCCTGAACCGTATAGTTTTCAGGAGAAATACTGCCGTCTTCTAATAACTCAGATAGCTCGGTATCTTGGTTTTCACCAACCCGCACATCTAGCGAGATCGGTTGCCGCGAAATAGTTAAGTATTCGCGAATTTGACTAGGCTCTAGGGATAGTGCCTTGGCAATTTCGGGTGTGGTGGGATTCCGACCTAGCTCTTGAGAGAGTTCGCGCTGAGTCTTTTTGATTTTGTTCAGCTTTTCGGTGATGTGGATAGGCAACCGAATGGAACGCGCTTGTTGGGCGATCGCCCGGGTAATGGCTTGTCTAATCCACCAATAGGCATAGGTAGAAAATTTGTAACCGCGTGTGGGGTCAAACTTTTCTACACCTCTCTCCAGACCTAGTGATCCCTCTTGGATTAAATCCAGGAACTCTAAGTTGCGTTTTTGGTACTTTTTGGCGATCGCCACTACCAAGCGCAAATTCGCTTCAATCATTCTTTTTTTAGCTAATGCGCCCCGTTGTAGGATGCGTTGCAGATCAGTTTCACTCATTTCAGCCTGTACTGACCACTCGGCATCACTGACTACTGATGTCGCATGTTCTTGTTGTAGTTTGTCTTTCAGTTCTTGCAATTGCATCATTTGTTGCACTTGCTTACCAAAACTTATTTCTTCTTCATGAGTAAGCAGTGGTACCCGACCAATTTCATGTAGATAAGCACGAATTGCATCACCATGATACCGGGGCTGTCGATCGGTCATAGATTTTGTGCTGGACATATCTGTTTTACTCCCGGTCAAAATAGTTAGACGATTAGGTAAGTAAGTTAATGAAACTAAACTTTATACTGAATGGTTATTGAAAATAAATAGTTTAACGTTAACTATTGCTATGACAGTAGCAGAATTTTTTTGTTCCAAAACTTAATTAATTATTAAGCATTCTTAAAAGTAGGTTGTTATGAGCTAATAACAGTCTATCCAGGTGTTTATTTTCTACAATTCAGTTCAGTACAATTCCAGAATCTCACAGATAGCTAATAATGTCAGTGCAATGGATGGTAGTGGAATCCGGCTAAGATAAATGACATAATTGTGACAAGTTTGTTCGCCGCCATTCGCTATCTTGCTGAGCGTTGGTGTTTATTTCCCAGACTCGAATCCCTGGTTTATTAATACACGCTAGCTGCTGCTGAAATTCTGACCACGAGGTAATTGTTTGATGGTTAATCTGATACGCCTGACATAGCATCGAAAAATTTACATTTTGGGGCGTGGAGAAAAATTCAGTAAAAGGTGGGTCAAACTTGGCGATCGGTAGCATTGTGAAAATACCACCGCCATTGTTATTAATTAATAGAATTGTTAAGCTTCCCTGGAACTGTTGCCGCAGTAACAGCGCATTGGTATCGTGCAACAAGGACAGATCACCGGTAATGAGGATAACTGGCTGAGTACTTCGATGCGCTACACCCAAGGCGGTGGAAAGAGTGCCATCAATACCATTGGCCCCGCGATTGCCTAATGGCCGGTATTGCTGATTGTTGGGTCGCCAAAAGAACTCCATATCCCGAATCGGCATACTGTTGGCGATAAATATAACAGTGGCAGGCGCTAAGACTTGAGACAACAACCAGGGAATTTTGCATTCGCACAACACATCTAGTTGATTCATGGTGCGATCGATCGATTTACGGGTTTGTTGGTCTAGTGCGAGCCAGTTTTGGCTATAGTCAGAGATAACAGCTGGGTGTTGATCCTGAAAATGTTCGGCTATTGCGGTTACTGACATTCTCAGATAGCTAGCATTGAGGTGGAGCGCGTTTACGTTCTGCTCACTAGTTTCGATAATCCAAGTGGGGGGTCTAATTTGGCTCAGCCATTGGCGTAATTCTTTACTGGTCGGTAGATCGCCAATTTGGATAATTACTTTTGGGGTGAGACTCGGTAATATGGCGGTGTTACGAAGAATCAGATCGTAGCTAGAAACCAGGTGAGGATTTAAGTCAGCGTAGTTACGTAACGGTGATAGTCCTTCGGCTAAAACTGGCCAACCTAGAGCTTGGGAGATTTGTCCGATCGCTTGAGCATAAGCTAGAGGAGCAAGAGGCTGAGC
>JAGVCD010000299.1 GCA_020059425.1 Chamaesiphon sp.
ACTAATTTCTGGGAAGCCTTTACCACAAGGCGAAGGTTTCACTGGGCGAGACATGCTCAAAGAAGTCGTGGCCAGGGGACATCGCGACAAAATGGCGGTCATTCCCTGGTTTGAGTTTGGCTTAATGGCTACAGCAGCTAGCGATCCATCTGGCTCAAATTTAGCCAAAAGACATCCGCAGTGGCTAACGCAAAGACGTGATGGCACGACGATTTATAAAGAAGGTAAGCACGAGCGGGTCTGGCTAAATCCTTTACATCCCGGAGTAAAGCGATTTATTAAAGACTTAATAGTAGAGGTTGTTCGTAACTATGATGTCGATGGCATCCAAGTCGATGACCACTTTGGTTATCCCTTTGAGTTTGGCTATGACGATTTGACGGTGAGTGTTTACAAAGCCGAGCATCAGGGTAAAGCCCCGCCGATCGATCCCAAAGACTTAGAATGGACAAATTGGCGCGCAAATAAGGTAACGGCCTTGCTGAAAGATTTATTTAAAGAAATCAAAAAGGCCAATCCCAAGGCGATCGTCTCGGTTTCGCCGAATCCGCAAGAGTTTTCTAAGAGTATGTTTTTGGCAGACTGGGTAGCGTGGGAACGTGCTGGCTTAGTAGAAGAAGTATTGATTCAGGTGTATCGCAGCAGCTTGGAGAAGTTTCAAGGAGAATTAAAACAACCAGAAGTGCAACGAGCAAAAACGCATATTCCGGTGGGTATTGGGGTATTGGCTGGTCTCAAGCCTCGTCCGGTTAGAATGACCCAGATTCGGGAACAAGTACAGGCCGTTCGTCAGCAACAGCTAGCTGGTTCGTCATTCTTCTTTTACGAAACATTGTGGAACCTGAAACCGCCCACCGAAAGTGTTCAAGCAAGACAGGCTAGTTTTAAGCAATTGTTTAATCGATCGGTACCCCGAGTTGTGATCAAAAATCTCCCGCAGTGAGTGAGGAGTTTGTCAGAAGAATAAAAAACACCCATCTGAAACCAGATGGGTGTTTTTACAGCGAGGGTGTTATCAAACTTACTAACCCATTAGTTATGGGATTGGTCAGCTAGTTGATCCAAAGCATATTTGGTAGCCAACATTGTCAACTTGGCCTGTTCCATTTCTGATAAATCTTGCCAGTCTGCGGAACGCACCAAACTATTGACGTTCTCTGCGGCTAGATCGCAGCGCATGGCGTAACTGTACGGGCGAGCCAAGACTAATAAATCGGCTTCTTCCCAGCTAGGTAATAGCTCCTGTACACAGCTCACCAGCTGATTAATCGCCAAAGCTGGTTGGCTCGTTGTATGCACGGCAGCGGCAATCTTTTCTAGCCATGCCTGTGGAATCCGCACATTGAAGTGCTGACGCAATTGTCCAACTAGATCGATCGAAGTATCTGGCCAACACTGATGGAGCTGAGTAAAAAAAGCTGTAGCAGACTGCTGGACATCCGTTTCAGACCAATCATCCAAATTGAACTGCTCTGCTTGTAATTGATAATATTCTTCAGCTTCGGGATCGGCTGGATTCCAAGGATAGAGCTGTTCAGGAGTAAGCAGATTGTAAGTGAGTTCTGCTTCAGGTGATAATTGTGAAAAAGATTTAGTCATAGCTTCGTTCCTCAGAAACTTAATTCTTTGCCAACTAACCAGCAGATCCTGATAAAAGAAATCTCCAAATTCGGTTGCTGTTATTAACTACATGTGTGCTTCAGAAGATTCCGTAAACTTAGAAAATTTTTTGGAATTCACTATCCGTAAGCCGTGCACTTGAATTACATGTATTATATCATCTACATTTCCGCCCCGAATTGTGTGGTGTAAGACTAAATTCTAGATGATACCTAATTTTGGTCATTTCTGAGTAGAAAATGCTAAAACTTGACCCTGATCGCTGCCGAATTTTAAGTTCATCCCAGTCTCTAAACACAATTCTTGATGATGAATTTTCTGCCAGCCCTGGCTAGTTTGTACCAAAGTGCCAAAACGTGAGAAATCTCGCAGGAAGTAACTAGATTCTTGATCAGTACTGCCATTTCGATAAAGAATTTCGGCATGTCTCTGGGAAACTGATGGTTCAGGAATAATTAAGTCATTGTCTGCTGATCGACCAATACGCATCAGACCACCTTGGATCGGGAAATTTTGAGTAGCGGTCACGACCGAACGCAAATAAGCCAGGGGCAAAGCGTTGGGGAAAGAGGGCATTTCCGTAATTGCTTCCGTGACGGGCTTGATCAGCTCCCCATCAAACTCAGGATGCATATACAGCACGGGTAGAGTCCAAGCGGGCTGATTAAACTGATACAAGGTCAACAATTGTTTACGGGCAGTGGCCACGGCCTTGTCGATCGGCAGACGCTGCGCCAAAGATTGAGTTAAAGCTTGAATAAAACTAATGGCCTCTTGATCGGCAATGGTATCCCGCATCGCCAAAATAGCCGGTACTCCATGGTGTAAAAGCACTTCGGCTAAACTACTACGAGCGACGGACTGCTCCTGATATTGGTAAGGCTGTGCTCCCCAACAAGAGTTAAAAACTGCTAGTTTTACTTGGTTGCGCACCAGAATTTGGGCGAGTTCCGTACCATTGAGCTGGGCATCAGAACGCAGGGACAGAATACCTCCATCGGCTCCTGGCACACCATGTCCAGCATAAAAAAATAGATTGTAATTGCCATTGTCTAAAGCCGACACCAAAGAATTGAGGGTCGGTTGCACCAGCGTATCCACCTGACAACCCGCCGGTGGCATTTGATTGGTTGGTAAAAACCCACTGGGATAGGCATTCCTTAGCACCTGAGCGATAGCCGCTGCTTCTTCGGCCAATGATAAGTTGTTTTTATCTACTTCGTTACTACCCAGTACCAATAGAATCTGGAGTGATCGATCGTTCCGTTGGGGCGGCAACTGGTCTACATCACTGGTGGTGCGACTAAAGAAGATTTCTTGGTTGAGGGAGACCGCTGGTTTGCCCGGCTGAGGTTGCATTATTTCCCAGGGAAAGGAGATTAGATCTGGATCCCGGACTTCCAGCCGCAACCGTAATGGTCGCTTTTGCCCGATGGCAATTCCTTGACTGTGAGCTAATGCCGTATCGATCGAACCATTAAATAGCCACTGCCACATATTCATGCCCAAATGCTGCATCAAGCGAGTACTGTAGTTGGCAGTGCCACCGATAGTACTTGGTGGCGAGGAACCCTGACCAGTATCCATAGCTGGAAACCGGGGATATTTCATTGGGCTAGAGCTGGAGCCAAACATTTCTTGCCAGGCGATCCAAGAACGCATTAATTCATCATCCCAGTTACAGTCATGATGAACATAACCACCTGGGTAAGGTGCTTTGATCACCCAGATGGCATAGTTTTCTTGTTCGGCACTAAGCAATCTGTCGATCGCTAAATTAAGGCAAGGATGTTCATCGCGGGACATTGATAACAGCCACAATTGTTTAACGTAAGATCTATCCTATGACTAATTAGCTGAAACACCTAGCTCATCATTACAAATAGTCGCTAAAGATAGTGGTTGATGACGGGGAGTAGCGAGGGCTGCGGCCATAAAACCCTGGAAAAGAGGATGAGGATTACTAGGACTAGATTGAAACTCTGGATGAAACTGGGTGGCAATAAAGAAAGGGTGGCTAGGCAGCTCAATAATTTCTACCAAGCGACCATCTGGAGAAGTGCCGCTGACCCGATAACCATCCGCAATAAATAGCTCGCGGTAAGAATTATTAAACTCATAGCGATGACGGTGGCGCTCATAGACCACTTCTTGCTGATATAGCCGAGATGCTAAAGAATTTTCTTCTAACCGGCAAGGATATAGCCCCAAGCGCATGGTACCACCGAGGTCTACCACATCATGTTGTTCTGGTAACAAGTTGATCACTGGGTTTAAGGCTTCCGGGTCAAATTCAGAGCTATGGGCTTTTTCTAAATTAGCCACATGCCGCGCCCACTCAATCACAGCTGACTGCATACCCAGGCATAGTCCTAAAAAGGGCAATTGTTTTTGCCGAGCATAGGTAATGGCGGCAATCTTCCCATCTACCCCTCGAATGCCAAATCCGCCCGGGACTAGAATGCCATTGATTCCTGCTAATTGTTGCTCGATGTTGTCGATGGTGAGTTCTTCGGAGTCAATCCATTCAATTTCTAGCTTGCTACTAGTGGCGATCGAACCATGGCGCAGGGCTTCAACTACCGATAAATAGGCATCTGAAAGCTTAGTGTACTTACCCACAATACCAATTTTGACTGGTGCTACTGACGAATACAGCCTGTCTACCATGCCTTGCCATTTACTCAGTTCTGGTACCCGTTGCTCCATTTTTAGCAATTTAAGTGTTTGGGTGGCCAAGCCCTCCCGTTCCATGATCAGGGGGACTTCGTAAATACTGGAGGCATCAGGAGCACCCATCACCGATTCCACGGGCACATCACAAAATTCGGAGAGCTTTTCTTTGATGTCGTGGGGAATTGGTTCCACACAGCGACAGATCAAAATATCGGGCTGGATGCCGATCGATCGTAATTCCTTAACGGAGTGTTGAGTCGGCTTGGTTTTCAGTTCCCCGGCTGCTGGGATCCAGGGAATTAGAGTGACATGCATATAAATCACATTGCCCCTGCCCACGGTTTTCCGAAACTGGCGAATGGCTTCGAGGAAGGGTAAAGACTCAATGTCGCCGACGGTACCGCCAATTTCGGTGATGACTACGTCCGGGTTGGTATTTTTAGCGACCCGTTCAATCCGCTGTTGAATTTCGTTAGTGATATGCGGAATTACCTGCACAGTACCGCCATGGTAATCACCGCGCCGTTCTTTGTTAATTACTGATTGATAAATTGCGCCAGTAGTCACACAATTCAGGCGCGACATTGAGGTATCGGTGAAGCGTTCATAGTGCCCTAAATCTAAATCTGTTTCGGCTCCATCTTTGGTGACGAAGACTTCCCCATGTTGAAAAGGACTCATCGTACCAGGATCGACATTGATATAAGGATCCAACTTGAGAATAGAAACGGAGTAGTCTCGGGACTTCAGTAACCGTCCGAGACTAGCGGCTACAATCCCCTTACCAATGCTGGAAACCACTCCACCAGTCACGAAAACAAACTTAGTCATTAGCTTTAAATCGAAATTGTGTGGAATGAACCTGTTAATTCTGCCATAGTTTTGCCAAAAAAATTTTCCTAAAAACTCTACCGTGCCGAATGGAATTAGCTGGTGAATTAGGCTTGCTTTATTTCATCTAGTTTCGCTAAGACTTCTTGGCTATGAACAGTGGGGTTGACACCGGTAAAAATATACTTCAGTTCGCCTTCTGGGGAAATCAAGAAAGTATGACGCATCGAAAAGACTCCGATCCAAGAACCGTAAGCTTTACTGACCGCACCATTAGTATCGGCTAGGAGTGGGAATTTGATGCCCTCGGAATCACAAAATTTGGCATGGGTATCGATCGAATCAGCACTAATGCCAATGATCTGGGCATTCCGCTGACGATATTCACTAATATCTTGCTGAAAACGCCGCGCTTCGATCGTACAACCAGAGGTGAAATCCTTCGGGTAAAAATACAGTACCACCCACCGTCCCGAATAATCAGTCAGCGAAACTTGGCCGTCGCCCGTATTGGTAGGTAGAGTGAAAGCTGGGGCAGGGGCATCTAGAGCTGGTAGTTTGCCACCCAAGGCTAGCGCTGGCTCAGAGAAGTTGAGCCAACTCCAAAAACTGAGACCGACAGCCAGGATACTGGAAAAAAAGCGACGGCGAGACAACATAGCGGAAGCACTTTAGAGTGAACTTTTGCTAAGTTAACACAAAAAATTGGCTGAATTGATTGCGGTCAGGAAGTAATTTGTTTTTTCAGAACATCCAAAGTTTCTGATACAATTGGCGTAGATTAACCAGCAATATCACAAGAAAAATCTAAGATAATAGGTTTATGTTGTATTGCGGTATCTCAACAGTTACTTACTAAGTCATGAGCTGCTGTCTTAATCCCACTTGTACAAAACCACAAAATCAAGCCCGGAGCCTAGTTTGCTCTAATTGTGGTGCCCAGTTGCTGCTCAAACAGCGTTATCGATCGACCAAATTATTAGATGTGGGGGGCATGAGTCGGGCTTTCTTGGCTGTCGATGAAGATATTCCTGGTCGCCCAGGATGTGTAGTAAAGCAGTTCTTTCCATCCCCCCAGGTTCTAGATAATCCGAAGTCTTACAGTAAATCTTTGGAATTATTCCAACGGGAAGCGATGCAGCTGGACAAGCTCAGTCGGCGGTCATCGCAAATCCCCAAACTGTTAGCCTATCTAGAACAAGATCAAAAATTTTACCTGGTGCAAGAATATATAGATGGTCAAAATCTGCTCAAAGATTTAGAAACTTACGGTGCTTATAGCGAAGAGCATATTCGTCAATTTTTGCAGGAGACTCTACCTGTATTGCAATTTGTTCATGACCAAAAGGTTATTCACCGTGATATCAAGCCCGAGAATATCATGCACCGCCAAAATGGACAGCTGGTGTTGATTGACTTTGGTATGTCGAAGCAGCTAACTGAGCAAGTAACTTCTAGGGGCACGACCGGCGGCACGATGGGCTATGCACCACCAGAACAACTACGCGCCGGAGTGGCCTATCCGGCCAGCGATTTGTTTGCATTGGGTGCTACCTGTGCGCACCTCCTGACGAATATTACTCCTGATAATCTCTATGATTTTCAACAGGATCGTTGGGTTTGGCCAGATGTTTTGGCCAAAAAACAGCGGCGGGTTAGTCGTCAGCTGACCGAAATATTGAATAAAATGTTGCGATCGGATGTGCAAGATCGTTATCAATCAGCCCACGAAATTTTAGTAGATTTAGCTGATCAAATTTCTCCTTCTCAGCGAGACCTCCGCAAGAAACAAGCTTGGCAGATAGCGATCGGCACCCCTATTGTGATGGCTGGTCTGGGGATCGCCATTTTGAGCGATCAAATAAAATGTAATCTGGGGATGGAAAATTCTTCTTGTCCAGTGGCCAAAGGGCCTAAGCTGATTAATGGGGTATTATATTTTCCCTTTGAACCAGGTCTCGATAAAAACGGCAAGTCCGCCGAATTTAACATGGCAGTACTGAGTCAAGAATATCGCTGGAAACCGGGTTCTGCCGATGCCGTGTATCTAGGCAATGCTGACCAAGCAATTCCCGTCAAAGATTTGAAACCCGTAATGGAAGCAAAGGGTATTATCAAAATCATGGACAATCCCAACCAAATTATTGCGGTCGGGATGGCTTCTTGTGAAGGTCCACCAGCCGTGGAGGAAGTCCGGGCCTACGAACGAGCCAAAACAATCCAAACTGCCCTCAGCAAAACTATTTTCACAGTCAAAGATTATCCCTTACTGAATCTGGGTCAGTTTCGGCGAGATAGTTGTAGTCGGAATGCCAAAGACAATTCTTTTCAGCGCACCATGATTTTGATGGGCATTCGTAAAGAATCGGCGGGGGTGGTGTTGGCCGAAGCTCTCCATGCCCGGTTGGCAAAAATCAGTAAAGATTTTAAGCTAGATGACTATTCTTTGGGCAGTAAAGAAAAATTTCAGCTCATTCCGGACGGAACACCAGTAGTTTATGAACCAGCGGCTACACCTACTCCCTCAACTCCATAAATTATACTTATACTCCTTGTTGACTTAAACCTATGCCAGGATTAATTGCCGATTTGATTGCTACTGTCCAGGCGGGTGGGGTGATTAGTTTTCCGACAGATACAGTGCCAGCTCTCGCCACTCAACCCAGTCAGGCTGGTCTGATTTATCAATTGAAGCAGCGGAGCTCGACTAAACCATTAATTCTGATGGCTGCTCAAAGTGCTGATCTGTGGGATTTCGTCCAAGGTAATAGTACAGAGTTGGCCACCTGGCAGCAGTTAGCTGGTCAGTATTGGCCAGGTGCCTTGACCTTGGTTTTACCAGCTAGTGAATTGCTACCGATCGCCATGAATCCTACTGGTGAAAAAACTATTGGGGTGCGAGTACCGGATTGTGATGTAGCTCAGTTGATTTTGCAGGAAACAGGCCCGTTGGCTACTACCAGTGCTAATTTGACGGGTCAACCAGCTTTGCTGACGATGGCGGAGATCGATCGACAGTTTCCTACCGTTCAGACCCTGGCAATGGACTCTGAATTAACACTGGCAGGCATTCCTTCCACCATAATTCAGTGGACTAGGGACGGCTGGAATGTTCTGCGGGCGGGTAGTATTCGTCTTTAGCTAAGAGTAAGTAGAGAGAAATTTTCAAATCTTGACTGGAATCAACTCGCTATTTGCGTTATTCCAGTAGTTCATCTATCCTAGAGTTACTATTATTCCTTCTGTCATGCATAAGTCTGGCTTTACTCTGCTGGAATTAACCATTGCCCTATCACTGACGGCGGTGGTTGTGGCTCTCATTAGTGGTGGATTGATGGCGGTGTTGCAATTCGACCAGCGTTTTACGGCCATGCAGAAAAATCGTCGCGAGTTGCAACGGACTATGGATTTTATAGCCATTGAAATGCAGATGTCCGATCGACTAGAACCTTGCCCCGAGATTCACCCTCCGGTCTACTCTCCAGCGAGTGGTAGCCAGCGACCGCAGCCAATTATGGTGTTGACCATGCCAGCTAGTAGCAACTTGAGTCAGCCGATCGTCTATTATGTGGCTGCTCCGCCAGCCCGGAGTGTATGGGCTGGTCCACTAGCACTTTATCGTTGGGGACCCACACTGCAATTGAATGGTAACTATAGCGCTAATATTGGCGGCGCTGGTTACAGTTATTACAATGAAGTTGTTGTCGATCGAATTGTCCCTACTAGTAGTGCTGAACCTTGTGGGGGTGCGTATCCTCAAGCTATCCCGCTGCGATCAACTCGCCCAGGATTTAACATTTGTAGCGATCCTAGTGGTCGGGTAGCGAAGATATCACTCCAGCGGCAAGCCGAACAATCTCAGCAAGTCATGGCTTTACAAGCCATAGTTAGTAGTCGATCACGTTCTATGACAGCCGCTGCTGTGACTTGCCCAGCTAGCTAGTTAAAAAGCCCTTTAACCTCAGTGGGCTAAAGGGCAGAAATTCAACTTAAAGAACAGACCTTAAACTAAAGCCGTAGGCGATGCTTCTTTAGCTAAAAACTTTTCTAGTTCTGTGAGTGCATCGGCATCAACCTTGGTCTGCATTGGACAGAACTTTGGTCCACACATGGAACAGAACTCGGCGGTTTTGTAAATGTCGGCGGGTAGAGTTTCATCGTGATATTCTTTAGCCCGTTCTGGATCCAAAGACAACTCAAACTGCCGATTCCAGTCAAAGTTATAGCGAGCTTTGGAAAGTTCATCATCTCGATCGCGTGCCCCCTGACGGTGACGACCAATATCGGCGGCATGAGCGGCAATTTTGTAAGCGATTAGACCATTCCGGACATCTTCAGCATTGGGTAAGCCCAGGTGTTCTTTAGGCGTAACGTAGCAAAGCATCGCTGTACCATACCAACCAGCCATCGCGGCACCGATCGCTGAGGTAATGTGGTCATAACCGGGTGCAATATCGGTGACTAATGGACCCAACACATAGAAAGGTGCTTCGGAGCATTCTTCCATTTGCTTGCGGACATTAAATTCAATTTGATCCATCGGTACATGACCAGGACCTTCGACCATCACCTGGACATCGTGCTCCCAAGCCTTGCGGGTGAGATTTCCTAGAGTTTTGAGTTCCGCTAGTTGAGCCGCATCGGAAGCGTCATGGGTACAACCAGGACGCAAAGAGTCACCCAAGCTAAAGGACACATCATATTTTTTGAAGATTTCGATGATGTCGTTGTAACGAGTGTAGAGCGGATTTTGCTTATGGTGATGCAGCATCCAGCGCGCGAGGATACCACCACCCCGAGAGACGATACCGGTCAACCGATCGCGCACCAATGGCAAATGTTCAATCAGAATGCCAGCATGGATAGTTTGATAGTCCACCCCTTGCTGGGCATGTTTTTCAATGATATGTAAGAAATCTTCGGCAGTCAGGTTTTCGATGTTGCCGTGCACACTTTCTAAGGCTTGATAAATAGGCACAGTACCGATCGGCACTGGCGAGTTTTTAATAACTGCCACCCGAATTTCATCAAGGTTGCCGCCACCAGTAGTCAAGTCCATTACGGTATCGGCACCGTACTTGACGGCTAGGGCTAGCTTTTCTAGCTCCTCATCAATACCCGAAGAATTGGGTGAAGCCCCAATATTGGCATTCACTTTGCACTTAGAAGCAATGCCGATCGCCATCGGTTCCAGGTTGGTGTGATTAACGTTGGCCGGAATAATCATCCGTCCTCTAGCCACTTCATCCCGAATTAGTTCAACGGGCAAGTTTTCCCGTTTAGCCACAAAGTGCATTTCTTCGGTAATGACACCAGTGCGGGCATAATGCATTTGAGTGACATTGGCTTGACCCTGACGTTTGGCAACCCATTCAGTACGCATATTTCATTTTCCTTAAATATAAACAGCTTCCCTCCGCTGGCATTACCCAGTCTCAGGTGCAAGGGTATTTTCTCAGCCTAATTAAAACGAGGCACCCCTAGCCATAGGGTCAATTGTAGCACTGACAACTAAGAGCGAGGGGCGCAGGGGCTGGATTTGATAATTATTTACTTTTGATAGGCTGGCTGTGGTTCAATCAAACCAGTTCTGTTGATTGGCCAGAACTTAAAAATGGCCTTGCCCACAATTTTGTTTTTAGGGACAAATCCCCAGGCGCGGCCGTCTAGACTGTTACTGCGATGGTCGCCTAGCACCAAATATTCACCAGCCGGGACTTTTCCTTTCCAGTCTGGACCCTGGGCATCTGGACTCCAACTACCCGCATTAGGATTTTTCTGTTGCAGTTTGGCATACAGCTCAGTCATCTGGTCTGGATGGACGGTGCTGGGATAATTTTCTTTTAAAGGCTTACCGTTAATTGTGACGCGGTCATTGCGGACTTCTACCGTATCACCAGGTAAACCGATTACCCGTTTGATAAAAGCGTCGGTGGCTTTGTATTTTTTCTGGAGAGTTTCGGTAGGGTCAAAAACCACAATATCACCGCGTTGGGGGTTAGAAACCCGGTAACTGACCTTATCCACAATCAGTCGATCGTCTATTTGCAATGTCGGTTCCATCGAACCTGAGGGGATATAACGAGCTTCGGCCACAAAAGCACGCATTCCCAAAGCTAGGAGCACGCTCAACCCAATGGTTTTGAGGGTTTCTACCACAAAATTTTCAGCAGGTGGAGTTGTTGCTGGCTTAGGTTGGGGAGTAATCGGTTGTTGCTCGGTGGCCATATGGTGATGTTTTAGATAATTGCGGTGGTCAATCGAAAGTAGAGGCAATGCTTTCCAATTATAATCACTGGAGTTGCCCCAGAAATCGGATAATAGGCGTGATATCTCTACAATTTGAGCATTATGACTAGCTCCTTACTGATTCGCCAGTCCCAGATCTTGATGCCTGATGGCAGTTTGATGCTGGGCGATGTCTTGGTTCAAGACCGGACAATTATGCTGGTTGATAAACATCTCCAGTTTGATGCTGACCAAGAGATTGACGGGCAGGGTTTAACTTTGTTACCCGGCGTAATTGATCCTCAAGTACATTTTCGGGAACCGGGTTTAGAACATAAAGAAGATTTATTTACGGCTAGTTGCGCCTGTGCCAAAGGAGGAGTTACTTCTTTTTTGGAAATGCCCAATACCAAGCCGCTAACAATTAACCAAGTGGCTTTGGATGATAAATTGCAACGGGCAGCCAGTAAGTGTTTAGTTAATTTTGGCTTCTTTATTGGAGCCACCGCCCAGAATTCACCAGAATTAAATACAGCTCAGCCAGTTTGCGGTATCAAAATTTTCATGGGCTCCCAACATGGTGATTTGTTGGTAGAAAGTCGCGAATATTTGGAGCCAATTTTTGCTAGTGGCGATCGACTAATTGCGGTACATGCCGAAGATCAAGCGCGGATTAATCAGCGGAAGCAAGAGTTTGCTGGTAGTACTGACCCGGCGATCCATTCGGTGATTCAGGATGACATTGCCGCTTTGAATGCCACCAAACTAGCGGTGTCTTTAGCGGAAAAATATCACAGACGACTGCACATTTTGCATTTGTCTACGGCAATCGAAGCCGAATTTTTGCGTGAACACAAACCGAGTTGGGTAACCGCCGAGGTTACTCCCCAGCATTTGCTCTTAAACACAGCAGATTATGATCGCATTGGTACTTTGGCGCAGATGAACCCGCCGCTGCGTAGTGTGCATGACAATGAGGTGTTGTGGCAAGCTCTACTAGACGGTGTGATTGACTTTATTGCTACTGACCATGCCCCGCATACCTTGGCCGAAAAAGCTCAAGGCTATCCGGCGGCACCATCCGGGATGCCAGGGGTGGAAACTTCTTTACCTTTGATGTTGACCCAGGCGATCGCGGGTAAATGTACAGTGGCACAGGTGGCTAATTGGATGTCTACGGCGGTGGCCAAGGCTTACGGCATTCCCAATAAGGGCGTGATTGCGCCGGGCTATGATGCCGATTTGGTGCTGGTGGATCTAAACAATTACCTACCAGTATTGCGATCGGAGCTACAAACGAAGTGCGGCTGGAGTCCATTTGAGGGCTGGGAACTCACTGGTCATCCGGTGGTAACAATTGTTTTGGGGCAGGTGGTTTATGACCACGGTCAATTAAACACAGCGGTGCGCGGTGAGGCGTTAAGGTTTACTGATTAATCAGCAAAAAAGATTTTCAGCGGTTACCAAGTGGCGGAGCTGATGGTTTACGCCGTAGGCGCGGTGGAGATTTTCGGGGGTCATCACATCTTGGGGTCTGCCGTCGGCGATTAGTTTTTGATTGAGGAGCAGCACTCGATCGATCTGACCCACCGATTGTCCCCAGTCATGACTGCTGACCAGCAATATTTTGCCGAGGGCTTTGAGTTCGGCAAAAATATCAAAAATAATCGTCTCTGTTTGGCTGTCTACGCCGGTAAACGGCTCATCCAGCAAAAACACATCGGCTTGC
>JAGVCD010000216.1 GCA_020059425.1 Chamaesiphon sp.
AAGCGACATAACAACCCGGCTGGAGCGGACTGACGGGCGATCTTGACTGTGTTGCAAAAGACTATTGCAGCGGAAATCATCAAGGACGATCGCCAATTCCACTCAGAGATGACCTTGCCTATTTAGAACCAGAAACTACTCTCGGTTTCTTTTTGAGCTGATGACGAGGCTGAAAAAAGCCACCGAAAATGTTAGCGCCACCAAAAAAACCAAGTAATTTATGACGAACAACAGATAGCCCTTGCCAGATTGGCTCCATAACTTGCAGCCACAGCGATGGCCTTTGCCATTGTTGCGCCGCCGATACCACCAAATGTGTATGAGTCAAATTCACACCCGGAAAACGGCTCAACGTTTCAATATGAAGCCGTTGGCGGATCGCTAAGCCAATTATTTGCACCAACTCCGCTGCATCTGAACCGACGATCGTTGCTCCCACAATTTGACCATTACGACGCACCACCATCTTGATAAAGCCAACATTAGTTTCGGCCATCATCGCTTTCGGATTATCCAAATAATCGGCCTGTAGAAACAATAACCGCTGCTGAAAACGGCGTTGGGCAGCTTCGACCGTCAGACCAACCCGGGCTAACGGCGGATCGCTAAAAACCACCCAAGGCATGTGGAAGTATTTAGTAGACTGGGTCTGAGAGGTGAGCGCATTGTGTACCGCTAATTTAGCTTCGTACTCTGCCAAATGCTCGTTGTAATAGCCACCTAAAACCTTGCCACAGACACTACCACAGGCCAGAATACGCTTATGACTGGTCTGTAGTTGTTGATTGACCAAAATCCCTTGGTCATCATATTCTACGCCCACATTGCCTAACCGAAAATTGTCTACCAGCGGACGCTCAGGAGCCGCTAAAAAAATTTCATCAACATAGATGTTTTGATCATTCACTACCAAATATTTGGCACCTTCTTTAAGGCCCACTTTGGTTACAACCACCTGGGTGACCAAAATTGCTCCTGCAGCTTCCAACTGGGCTTGAATAATTGCCACTGCTTCCGGATCTTCTTCTGGTAAAACCTGCTCGGATTCCAGCAACAAAGTTACCCGACAACCCAACCGGCATAACGTCTGAGCTAATTCTACGCCGATCGCTTCTGTGCCTACAATTGCCCAGCGGCGCGGAATTTTCTCATTCTTGGCCACTGTGGATAAAGTTTCTATGGTCAAATAACCAGTTTGGCTCAATCCTGGAATATTAAAAATCTGCGGTTGACTTCCCATCGCTAACAAATATTTCTGGGCAGTTAATCGACGCTGATCTGTATGAAAGGCTAGTTGAGACTTCTGACTAAATTCGCCACTACCATTAATAATATCTACACCCCTGGCTGCCAATAAAGCGGGTGCTACTCGATGGGCGAAGTGACCAACGGTGGCCTGGGCATATTGCCACGGATAATGAGCATCCCAATGGGCAGACTGCTGTAAGCTGGCTTGCTGTAAAGCATGAGGGTAAAGATATGCATAGCAACTGGTTGCGCGATGGGGCAGAACCAAGGCCACCCGCGCCGATAATTCCACCGCTGCGGCAGCGGCCACCTGTGCCGCCGGGGTGTTACCAACAATAACCAGATCGTAATCTACAGGCAAAGTGAAATAGTGGGTAAATGACTAGAATTTAGCAGCTGCGCTGCAACGGCTAGCTCACTGCAAACAATTTTCCAAATCTTAACCTAAGCCAGCGTCTTCTGCGGCATGTTTGGGTTTTGATACGTTAAAATTGGGTCTAAAGTCGTGAGTAAAGTAGACATTGAATATCAACAAACTATTTAGTGGATCGGTTTTAGGTATCGTGGCGATCTGGATCATGGCGATAGCGCTACTTTCTGTACAGAATGCTTCCTTGGTGTCGCTTAAATTCTTGTTATGGCAGACTGTGCCCTTACCAGCTGGTTTTTTGTTGGCGATCGCTCTCAGTGGTGGCATTTTGTTAGGGGGATCGATCCCTGGTTGGCAACGCCGCCGCCGCTAAAAAAATCCTCCCGATCGGGAGGATTTGATACTTAACTCAATTAAACTTTCTTGAGCCAGCTAAACATAGCACGGAGATCTTTACCGACGACTTCGATCGGATGCTCGGCTTCTTGGCGACGCATGGCTGTAAAGCCAGGATTGCCAGCCTGTTTTTCGAGAACGAATTCCCGCGCAAACTGACCGGACTGAATCTCTTGCAAGACTTTTTTCATCTCCGCCTTCGTTTCGGCGGTGATGATCCGTGGACCACGGGTATAGTCTCCGTACTCTGCGGTATTAGAGATACTATCGCGCATGGTAGACAAGCCACCTTCTACCACCAAGTCCACAATCAGTTTTACTTCGTGCATACACTCAAAGTAGGCTAGTTCTGGCTGGTAGCCAGCTTCGACTAAGGTTTCAAAACCAGCTTTAATCAGGGCACTCAAGCCGCCACATAATACGGCTTGCTCACCAAATAGGTCAGTTTCAGTTTCTTCCCGGAAGGTGGTTTCCAAGACACCGGCTCTGGTGCCGCCCACTCCTTTGGCATAGGCCATTGCTCGATCGCGTGCCTGACCAGTGGCATCCTGATAAACAGCAATCAGGGCTGGTACCCCTTGACCTTGCTGATAGGTGCGACGCACTAAATGACCAGGGCCTTTCGGAGCAATCATCACCACATCGACATCTGTCGGGGGGACAATTTGACCAAAATGGATATTAAAGCCGTGGGCAAAGGCTAATACTTTCCCCGCCTTGAGATGGGGTTTAATTTCCGATTCATATATGGATCTTTGCACTTCGTCTGGCAGCAAAATCATAATGAAGTCGGCGGCTTGGGAGGCATCGGCGACACTCTTCACGCTTAAACCTTCAGCCTCAGCCTTGACCGCCGATTTACTGCCGGGATATAAACCAATGACCACGTTCACCCCACTATCTTTGAGGTTAAGAGCATGGGCATGGCCTTGGGAACCATAGCCAATAATGGCGACAGTCTTACCTTTCAGTAAATCTAAATTAGCATCAGCATCATAGTACATCCGTGCCACAATTATTTCTCCTATAGCTTTCGTCTGGGAACCAGCTGCTTATTTTAGCATTCTCCGGGATTCGATCGATCCCACCACTGAGTAGCTTTTGGACTACAGTTTAGAATCTCGAGGGGTTGCAGGATCAGTAGACTGCTCAGCCGCCGGAAATTCTTGCCTAATTTCAATCCAAGGCTGAGGAAGATTAGCCTGCAGGGATGGCTCCGTTGGCTCTAATCCTGATGTCAGTGGCGGTTTTGGCTGATTATTGAGTGCTGGAGAGAGCTGTTGGTCAAAATTAGTTAGTTGCTGCCGGAGAGTAATATTTTGCCAAGCAAACCAACCCAGCAACAAAATACTCGCGGTCTGTCCCACCAGTAAACCACCACTCAACTGGTTTGCTTCTACCCATAGTACTAGAGCGTACAGTAAACCGACCCCGCTCCAGAGCAAGTCTTGTTTACGGTAAATTTCTGGGAAGAAGAAGGCGGCAAAGTACATACCAACACTACCAGTACCAACTAGAACAGATAGAAAATAGGCTAACATTTTCAAGCAATTTTTAAGAGTATGTAGCTAGATAATACTAATGCCACTAGAGCCGCAC